>DATASX010000101.1 GCA_036269075.1 Sporichthyaceae bacterium | reverse complement strand
CATCTGCCAGCCCCAGGGCCGGTGCGAGACCTTCGGTGCGGCCTACTGGCTCGGCCAGGAGGTCGAGGAAGGCGTGCTGGGCAAGGGCGCTGCCCCGCCCGACGCCGGTGACGTCTCCGGTGGGTACGAGAACCCGTTCGTCTCCCGTGACGTGGAGCCGAACCTGTCGGCCGGCAAGAACGCGTCCAACCGCACCCCCGGCATCAAGAACTACTTCCCGCCGGGCAACACGGTCGTGCCGCTGGCCACCGACGGCCCCGGCTACAAGTGGCAGGCCAAGTGCGACGGCGACACCCACGGCAAGGGCACCGGCGACACCCTGAACGTCGGCGGCTTCCAGGTCATCGGCAGCACCAGCTCGGCCGGCCTGGACAAGAGCACCGGCGTCTACACCGGCACCAGCCGGGCGTACTTCGCGGGTCTCGACGGGGCCACCAAGTACGACGGCGGTTCGTCGTTCATGCAGGTCACGAACTCGAACGGCAGCGACGCCAAGATCAGCTACCGGATGAGCTACTTCAACTCCGGCGACAAGACCGGCACCAACGGCATCAGCTTCGGTGGCACCGACATCCCGGTCCAGCAGTTCGCGGACGCCTTCAACTCCGGCGCCAAGAGCTTCGGTTCGGCCGGCAGCGCGATCGGCCCGATGGGCGCCGCCACGCTGGAGCCCGAGGTCGGCACCTCGACCGACGGCGGTCGCTACTCGATCACCATCTCCGCCGGCCACGGCAACCTCGGTTTTGCTGCCCGGTCGGGCACGCTGGGCCAGAACCAGGAGATGCGGATCGGTTCGGTCACCTGGCAGGGCGTCTACGGCTCGAACAACTGACGCTCCCTAAGTACGCGCGAAGGCGCGGTCCCCTCGGGGACCGCGCCTTCGTCGTTTTACCCGGAACTCCCCCGGTGCTCCGGACGACTAGTGGGAGGGAGGGGAATACCCCCGGCGCCACGTTCGTTGGGACCAGTGGGTATACCACCTGGGGGTATCGTGGAGGGCATGACGACCACCGTGGGTCCGGCGGCTGCGCCGCCTGCCGAGGTGCGCGGCTACACCTCCGACAAGGACAGCTATCTCAAACGGCTGCGCCGCATCGAGGGGCAGGTGCGCGGGCTGCAGCGGATGGTCAGTGAGGACGCGTATTGCATCGACGTGCTGACCCAGGTCGCGGCGGTCACGAAAGCGCTGCAGTCGGTGGCCCTGGGGCTGCTCGAGGAACACCTCGCGCACTGTGTGGGCCACGCGTTGGACCACGGGCAGGAAGCGATGGACGCCAAGGTCAAGGAAGCCGCCGAGGCGATCACTCGTCTCGTTCGGTCCTGATCGGGCGAGACCAGTCAGAAGGAGAGGCAACGTAGTGGCAACGGTTTATTCGGTGACCGGCATGAGCTGCCAGCACTGCGTGGACGCGATCACCAGTGAGGTCGGCCAGGTGACGGGCGTCAGTGGTGTTGCGGTCGACCTGGCCGCGAGCACGGTGACCGTCGAGGGTGCTGTCGACGACGCCGCCGTCCGGGCTGCGATCGACGAGGCCGGATACGCGGTGGCTTGAGTTATGGGGCGTCACACGACGAGCACGGCGGTCGTAGCCGCCGACCCGGGCATGTCGACCGAGCCTGCCGGCCAGGTCGACCTGCTGGTCGGCGGCATGACCTGTGCGGCGTGCGCCTCCCGGATCGAGAAGCGACTCAACGCCCTCGACGGTGTGCTCGCCTCGGTCAACTACGCCACGGCGATCGCGAACGTCTCGTACGACCCGGTGGCGTGCACCCCCGAGGACCTGATCGCCCGGGTCGAGAAGACCGGCTACACGGCGGCGGTCGCTGCCGCTGAGATCGGCGCCAACGAGGCGGAGGAGAGTCGGGCCCAGCGGGACCTAGGGCTGCGCCTGTTGCTCGCCGCGCCCCTGGCGCTGGCCGTCATCGCCATCGGGATGCGCAACGGCCTCGACATCCGTCACCCCGGACGCATGGACATGGCCGGGATGAACAGCGACTCCGACAAGGCGCTGCGCTGGCTGTCGCTCGTGTTGACCGCCCCGGTCGTGTTCATCTCCGGCTGGCCGTTCCACCGGGCGGCGTTCCTGAACCTTCGGCACCGCGCCGCGACCATGGACACCCTGGTGTCGATGGGCACACTGTCGGCCTTTCTCTGGTCCGCCGCCGCCGTCATCGGCGGCCGCTCCGAGGTCTATTTCGAGGTCGCCGCCGCGGTCACCACATTCCTGCTGATCGGCCGGTGGGCCGAGGCGCGGTCCCGGCGCCGGGCCGGTGCCGCCATGCGCGAGTTGTTCGCGCTCGGCGCCAAGGAGGTGTCGATCCTCGACGCCGACGGTGTGGAGCGACGCGTCGACGCGTCGACGTTGCGCGTCGGCGACCTGTTCGTGGTCCGTCCGGGCGAGAAGGTGGCCACCGACGGCGTGATCGAGCGTGGGGTCTCGGCGCTCGACATCTCGATGATCACCGGGGAGAGTGTGCCGGTGGAGCGCGGCCCCGGCGACGAGGTCATCGGGGCCTCCATCAACGCCAACGGCCAGCTGGTCGTCCGGGCGACCAAGGTCGGGGCGACGACGGTCCTCGCACAGATCGCCCGGATGGTCGCCGAAGCCCAATCCGGTAAGGCGAACGTACAGCGACTGGCCGACCGGGTGGCCGGGATATTCGTGCCCTGGGTCATCGCGATCGCGTTGGTGACACTGGTCGCCTGGCTGGTCATCACCGGCGACGTGGACGCCGCGTTCACCGCGACCGTGGCCGTGCTGATCATCGCCTGCCCGTGCGCGTTGGGTCTGGCCACACCGACGGCGCTGCTGGTCGGCACCGGCCGGGGAGCCCAGCTCGGGCTGTTGATCCGCGGCCCGGAGGTGCTGGAGCGCGCGCATCGCCTCGACATGATCATTCTGGACAAGACCGGGACCGTGACGACCGGCGAGATGACGGTCCACGACGTCGTCGTGGACCGGGCCGAGCAGGCCGAGGCGCTGCGTCTGGTGGGTGCGGCTGAGGCGGCCTCGGAGCACCCGATCGCGCGAGCCATCGCCAACTACGCGCGGTCCGCGGCCGGGGGCAAGCTCCCCGAGGTCGAGAACTTCCGCGCCGTGGCCGGCCTGGGTGTCGTCGGCGCTGTCGAGGGCCGCACGGTGGTAGTGGGTCGGCCGTCACTGCTGGCCGAGCACGGGATGGCGATCGGCGACCGACTGCTCGCGGCGATGGACGAGGCAGCCACTGCCGGACGCACGGTCGTGCTCGGTGGCTGGGACGGAGCGGCGCGGGTCTCCGTATCGGTGGGAGACACCGTGAAGACGGGTGCCGCGGATGCGATCGCGAGCCTGCGTTCACTGGGCCTGACCCCGTACATGGTCACCGGCGACAGCCGGGCGGCCGCGCTGACCGTGGCCCGCGAGGTCGGCATCCCGGCGAGCAACGTCGTCGCCGAGGTGCTGCCGGCCGAGAAGGTCGAGGCCGTTCGCAGCCTGCGGCAGCAGGGCCGCGCGGCGCGGCTGCGGGGCCGGCGCCACACGGTTGCGATGGTCGGCGACGGCGTCAACGACGCCGCGGCGCTGGCCGAGGCCGACCTGGGCCTGGCGATCGGCACCGGCACCGACGTGGCCATCCAGGCCAGCGACCTGACGTTGGTCAGCGGCGACCTGGGCGCCGCCGCCGACGCGATCCGCCTGGCCCGTCGGACGCTGAACACGATCCGGGCCAACTTGTTCTGGGCCTTCGCCTACAACGTCGCCGCGATCCCGCTGGCCGCCTTCGGCCTGCTCGACCCGATGATCGCCGGCGCCACGATGGCCTTCTCCAGCTTCTTCGTCGTCGGCAACAGCCTCAGGCTGCGCAAGTTCCGCCCGTCCTGACCCGCCCATCTGCGTCGGCTGCCGAACACAACCGCGCCTCGTGAGGCACGACCCGCCGTTCGGGCCGCCCCACCGGTTTCGATCGTGTTCGGCAGTCGTCGCCGGCCGAAGGTTGGCGACGCCCGAAGGCCCGGGTGGACGGTGTCCACCCGGGCCCCACTGCTATCTGGACTTACTTCCCGGTGTATCGCGCTTCGCGCTCAAACCTGTTCAAGCGCCTCGGGAGCGGACGCCGCTCGTTCCGCTCGGCTTACTTCCAGGTGTAGATGATGAACTGGTCGGGGTCCGGCGCGAAGCCGTTCGGGGAACCGTCGGGGTTGGAGACGGTGTTGGTGCTGGTGTACTTGTAGATGAACTCGCGGCCCTGGCCGTAGTCGTGGCTCCAGTTGTCGCCGGTGCGCTCGGTGGCCGCGTAGCTGAAGCGCTGGTCCAACGAGGCGTCCGACTGCCAGACGGTCCCGTTGTCCAGTTCGGACATCAGGCGGTCGCGGGTCAGGTTGGGCCCGACGGCCTTGGCAGCCTGGGCGAACACGTTCAGGGCGACGTAGCCGGCCTGGACGATGTGGTGGTTGGTGCCGCGGTTGAACCGGGCGTACTTGTTCATGGTTGCCATGAACTCCGG
This sequence comes from Sporichthyaceae bacterium, assembly GCA_036269075.1. Classification (NCBI taxonomy): domain Bacteria; kingdom Bacillati; phylum Actinomycetota; class Actinomycetes; order Sporichthyales; family Sporichthyaceae; species Sporichthyaceae bacterium. The sequence continues at coordinate 35,154 of DATASX010000101.1, read as the reverse complement.
ACCCCACAGCTTGTAGGTCGTGTTGGTCCAGTACCGGTTCACCGGCCATTGACCGAAGATCGAGCCCAACACCTCAGCGGCGAGGTGGTTGCCCGAGATGCCCTTGGGCGGGTAGTAGCCCTGCTGCGCGGCCTCGACCATGAACTTCGCCATCGTGGCCGGGTTGATCACGTAATGGATGATGTGCTCCGGGTTGGCAGCACGCATCGCCAGCACGTAGGCCGACATCGAGGTCTCCGAGATGGAGACGTCCGCCCGCTTGACCATCTTGGAACCCGAGGCGTTCATGACCTGCTGCACGTTGTTGCAGGCCAGCTGCATCTCCGGGCTGGTCAGGCAGATCAGCCCGTAGGTCTTGGGCTTGATGACGTTGGCGGCCCAGTGCGCCCCGGCCATGGCCTCGTGGATCATCGACATGTGGGTGGGGAACATGAACGGGTCCTGCCACTCCGTCTGGGAGTAGGCCCAGGCACCCACATACGGCAGGTGGTACTGCTTGAGGTCGTCGTGGATCGAGGCCGTGGCCCAGTCCACACCGGTGACCAGGGAGAAGACCTGGTCGGAACCGACCAGCTTCTTGATGCAGGCCTTGGCACGGGCGACCTCACCCGGGCCGTCGTCGCAGTCGGTCAGCGACATCCGGCGGCCGAGAACGCCACCGCGGTCGTTGATGGCCTGCATGGCCGCGAGGTCACCGTGGACCTGCGGGGTGACCAGGACGTTGCCCAGAGCCATGCCGTGCATGTTGATCGAGCCGAGCTTGATGGTGTCCTTGGTGACACCGGTGTCGGTGGCGCCTTGCTTGGAGTCGTAGATCTTCTGGTTCGCGGCCTTGTCCGACGCGGAGTCGTTCGCCTTGACCTTGGTGCCGCCGGTGGCGGCGGTCGAGGCCGATCCACCCGCGGCGGACGCGGCTGCCGGGACAGCGGCCGCGGCCTTGGTCGCGGTCTTGACGGTCTTCGCCGCCTTGCTCGAGGACTTGGTGGTGCTCGCGGCCGGAGCAGCGACCTTGGTGGTGGTGCTGGCGGCCGGGGCCGCTTTGGCAGTGGTGCCGGAGGCTAGGGCGGCCGGAGCGGCAGCAGCAGCGGGCGCTTGCGCGGCCGGCGCGGCCGGCTGCTGAGCGACGGAGGACGACGAACCATTGCTGCCACAGGCAGCAAGAACGAGCGCAGCGGAAGCGACTACGGGGACGACCTTCACGGCGCGGTTCCAGCGTCTCACTCGGTTCTCCTTAATTCGACCGGGCGTCGGCCCGGTACTGGGGTGCGGTTCGGCCGTGGATCGACAGGAGGGGAGCCTTCAAGCCCTCGGGGCAGCGATCCGGACAGAACCGTTGAGTAAGGACATTTGTGGCGAATACGCCCGAATGCCCGAACATAAGATTCTGCTGAGAGAATGAACCCGCCATGAATGGCGGGGAGGCGGCGAACAGCGCAGGTCAGCGGGCAGGCCGGTAGGGCCGATCCTCGGCCGGTCCGCGCTCAGGATCGCTTCGGCAGCGTCGTCACAGCCGCCGCGGTTCCTACAGGTGGTCGCCGAAGGTGTCGAACTTGATCCGCGACATCGAGATCTCGTGCTTCAACGCCCGGTCGATCGACCCGCGGATCATCTCCGGCGAGCCGGCGATGTACATGTCGTGGTCGTCCCACTGCCCGTAGCGGAAGGCGATGTCGGCGATCATGCCCTTCTCGCCGGGATACCGGTCGTCCTCGGAGATCGCGGGCACGACGGTCAGCCAGGTGTGCCGGCGCGACATGTTCTGGACCGCCGCGAGGTCGTAGAGGTCCTCGGGCCGGCGTCCGCCGAAGAACAGGTGGACCCGGCGGTACCAGTTCCACCGCGCCATGTCCTCGATGATCGCCTTCATCGGCGCCAGGCCGGTGCCGCCGGCGATGCAGACCAGGTCGCGTGTCGAGGTTCGGTCGGCGACCATCGTCCCGGTCGCGTGGCCGAGGCGGATCACGTCGCCCACGCGGGCCTTGTTCACCAGCGCCTGGCTGAGCCAGCCGGCGTCGATGGCGCGGACGTGCAACTCCAGCAGGCCGTCCTTGCGGGGCGAGTTGGCCATCGAGTACCAGCGCCACACCCGCGGCCACCACGGCGTCTCGACCGACACGTACTGGCCGGCGTCGTACGGGTAGGGCTGGTCGGGCTTGACCCAGAGCACCGCGATGTCGCCGGTGCGCTTCTCGTGGGAAACGATCTCGGCGAGCCACCAGTCGGGGGTGTCCGTGGCGGCGCGTCGGGCGGCATCGATCATCAACTCCGCAGCGATGCTGTAAGCCGCCACCCAGGCTGCTTCGACCTGTGGGGTCCAGGCCTCGCCTGCATAGCGCTTCAGCGCCGCGATCAGCGCCCGGCCGACCGCCTCGTAGTGCGCAGACTTGGCGCCGAACTTGCGGTGGTCGCGGCCGAGCTGCTCGAGGAAGTTGGCGAGGAACTCCGGCCGGTCGACGCCCTGCACGATCCGCACGATCGCTCCGAGCAACCGCTCCCGCTGCATGTCCATCGCGGGCGGGAACATCTCGCGGACGCCGGGGTTCTCGAGGAACAGGCGCGCGTAGAAGTAACCTGCCACCTTGTCGGCCACGGGCTCGACGACGGTGAAGCTCTCCTTGATCAGTCGCGGATCCAGCAAGGCAATCCCACTTGTCCAGCCGAGTTTCAGGCACGTGCAACGGTTAGGCCAGCTCCTGGTAGACCTGGTGATACGACGATACCGCCGGTGCAGGTGCGCGCAGTAGTTATGAGTCCATTCGGGGCCTGACTCACACATGCGGTTATTGCCCGGTGTCAGGTGACTTCTTCTCGCGATACTCATAATCGGCGACGATTCCGCGCAGGGCGGAAGGGTGGAAGTGGTAGTGGAACAACTGAGTTCCTTGGACCAGCAGTTCCTGGCGGTGGAGAGCGCGACCAACAGCGGCCACATCGCCGGCCTGTACCTCCTCGAGCTCCCCGCCGCCGGCCGGCCGCTCACAGTGGCCGACCTGCACGCGTTGATCGCGTCCCGGGTGCACCTGGTCCTGCCGCTGCGACGCCGGCTCGTCGAGGTCCCGTTCGGGTTGGACCGCCCGTACTGGATCGAGGCGGATCTGAACATCGACGAGCACCTGCACTCGCACGTCCTGCCGGCCCCGGGTGACCTCCGTTGCCTGTCCGAGCTGATCGGGGAACTGCACGCCCGGCCGTTGGACCGCTCGCGGCCGCTGTGGGAACTGCACCTGATCAGCGGCCGGGAGGAGGGCGGGCAGGCCGTCTACGCGAAGGTCCACCACGCCGCGGTCGACGGCATCTCGGCCGGCGCGGTGCTCGGCGTGCTGCTGGACCGCAGCCCCGAGCCGCCGGCGGCCGAGGTCCCGCCGGCCGCCGGCGGTGAGCGGCCGCCGAGCAGCGGGAAGATGGTCCGCGACGGGCTGCGCAACCTCGCCGCCCATCCGGGCCGCACGTTCCGCGCCGTGCCGCGCCTGCTGCCCCACCTGAACGACCTGCCCGGTGCCGACCGGGTCCCGGGATCACGCGCGGTGGCCGACCTCGCCGTTCGGGTGGCTCGGCTGGGCAACCGGCCCACCCGCCCGCCGGACCTCCCGATGCGGGCGCGCCTGCGGGTTCCGCACACCCCGTTCAACGCCCCGATCACCGGCGCGCGCACCGTGGCGTTCGCGTCCGTGCCGGTGCGCGACGTGCGGGCGCTGCGCACCGCGTTCGGCTGCGCCGACAACGACGTCGTGATGGCGCTGTGCGCGACCGTGCTGCGGAACTGGTTGACCGATCGGCAGGCGTTGCCGGACCGGCCTCTGGTGGTCGGGGTTCCGGTGTCGCTGCGCACGCCTGTCGCGCGCGGCGAGGCGGCCGGCAACCGGATCTCGTTGGTGGTCGCGCCGTTGCCCACCCAGGAACCCGATCCGGTGCGGCGCCTGACCGCGATCGGCGACGGGATGCTCGTGGCCAAACGCCGCCTGTCCGCGATGCCGGACAACTGGCTGACCGACGTGACCGACCTGGTCCCCGCGGCGTTCACCCCCCTGGCGGCGCGGTCGATCGGGAGGGTGCTGCACAGCGCGCGGCGGCATCCGGTGAACCTGTTGATCTCGTACGTGCCGGGGCCGCACATCCCGCTCTACCTGGCCGGCGCGCGGATGGTCGCGCATTTCCCCGTGTCGACGATCTCCGACGCGTTCGGCGGGTTGAACATCACCGTCGTCGGCCACGACGGCGACCTGGACTTCGGGTTCGTGGCCTGCCCGGCGCTGATCCCGAACCTCTGGGAACTGGCCGACGCCCTGCCCGCCGCGTTGGCCGAACTGCTCGCGGCGGCGCCGGTCAAGAAGTAGGGCGCAGCGCCTCCGCGCGGCGGGCGGTGCGCTCGATCGCGTCGTGCAGTACCGGCCACAGTTCCAACGGCATGTCGTGGCCCATGCCGGGGACCAGCACGAGTTCCGCGCCGGGGATGGCCCGCGCGGTGGCCTTGCCGCCGCTGACGTGGATCAGCGGGTCGGCGGTGCCGTGGATGACCACGGTCGGGACCCGTATCAGCCCGAGGTCGCGGGTGCGATCGGGCGCGGCGACGATGGCGGCGATCTGCCGCATGGTCCCAGCGGGGTTCAGGCCGCGTCGGTACGTGCGGATCGCGCGGTCGCGCTGCCGGAGCGCGGCCGTGCCGAAGTAGCGGGCGGTGCCGATCCGACCGACGCCCTCTACGCTGCGCTCGACGTAGGCCTCCTCGCCGGGGGGCCACTTGGCGAACATCCGGGCCAGGATCCGCGGCGCCATCCAGCCCACTCGGCGGTTCCCCGTCGTCGACATCATCGACGTGAGCGAACGCACCCGCTCCGGGTGACGCAGCGTCACAAGCTGGGCGATCATGCCGCCCATCGAGACCCCGACGACGTGTGCCCGGCCGATGCCGAGGTGGTCCAGCAGTCCGACGGCGTCGTCGGCCATGTCGTCCAGCGCGTAGGCCGGCGCCGGGTCCGGCCGGAACATCGAGCGACCCAGTCGCGCCATCGTCATCGGGGCGTCCGGCATCGACTGCGAAAGGCCCGAGTCGCGGTTGTCGAAGCGAATCACCCGAAATCCGCGGTCGACCAGGCCTTGGCAGAACTCGTCGTCCCACCAGATCAGCGGCCCGCCCAGGCCCATGATCAGCAGCAGCGGCGGTGCCGCGGGGTCGCCGAGGTCCTCGTAGCACATCCGGATGCCGTTGATCTCTGCCATGACCTCGGCCATCGCGCTCCTCCCGCCGAATCCGATGCTAGCCGGCGAACGGGCGTCCACAGGCCGAAGTTGTCCACAAGGCCCGACTCGACGGCCCCGGCGCGGGCCCGGCGCGGTGAGGATCACGACGCAGTCGTCTTCCTCGGGGGTCGGGATGGAATTCCGTACGAGATCAGCGTGCGCCGGTCTGGCGCTCGCGGCACTGGCCGCGGCCGGCGCGGCGGCACCGGACGCGGGGGCCACCGCGGCGGCGCCGGCCGGCCGGGCCGCCGTCGTCGCCGGCGCCCTGTCGGCGCTGCGGCAGCACGCGAGCGCGCTGGGCTTCGCCACCGATGGCTCCGGGCCGCAGGGGCTCGGCCGGGACTACCGGGTCGCCGCGCTCGACGTAATGGCCGACCGGGACGGGTCGACCCATGTGCGAATGGAACGCACATTCCGCGGAATGCCCGTCCTGGGTGGCGATTTCGTCGTCCACCGCGGGCGCGACGGGCGGTGGCTCGGCGTCAGCGCGAGCCTGCGCCGACCGTTGGAGTTGTTGTCGACGGTTCCGGCGGTCGGCGCCACAGCGGCCGCGGCGCGGGCGCTCACGGCGCGGTCGACCCAGATGGGCTCACCCCGACTGGTCATCGACACCCGGCACGGCGTGCCCACGTTGGCCTGGGACGTCGAGACTGTCGGCACCCAGTCGGACGCCACACCGAGTCATCGGCACACCTACGTCGACACGCGGACCGGTGCGGTGCGCTTCTTCGACGAGGCGGTCGAGACGGTGGCCGGCACCGGGCACTCGTACTACGACGGCGACGTGCCGTTGCAGACCGCGACGGTCGAACGTTCCTACGCGCTGCGCGACATGACCCGGGGTGGCGGGCGCACGGTCGACGCGGGCAACGCCACGGACTCCTGCCTGCCGATCGGGTTCTGCGACCCGGCGACCACCGAGTTGTTCACGAATGCGTCGAACGACTGGGGCGACAGCACTCTGACGAACCGTCAGACAGTTGCGGTCGACGCTCAGTACGGCTCGGACATGACCTGGGACTTCTACAAGAACGTCCTGGGCCGGTCCGGGGTCAACGACGACGGGGTCGGCGTGGAGTCGCGGGTGCATTACGGGACCGGCTACGCGAACGCCTTCTGGAGCGACGACTGTTTCTGCATGACCTACGGCGACGGCGACGGCACCAAGCTCGGGCCGCTGGTGTCACTGGACGTCACCGGGCACGAGATCACCCACGGGGTCACCGCGCGGACCGCGAAACTGGCACCTGACGGGGAGTCAGGCGGACTGAACGAGTCGACCAGCGACATCCTCGGCACGATGATCGAGTTCTATGCGCACAACCCGGCCGACCCGGGCGACTACCTGATCGGCGCGCAGGACTTCATCGACCGGAGCGGGCGCAGGCAGGCGATCCGGTACCTGGACCGGCCCAGCCGCGACAAGCTCTCCCCGGACTGCTGGTACCCGCAGCTGGGCCAACTCGATCCGCACCTGGCAGCCGGGATCGGCAATCACTTCTTCTACCTGCTGGCGGAGGGCAGCGGGCGCAGACGGATCAACGGGATCAGCTACGACAGCCCGACCTGCGACGGCCGCAAGGTGGTCGGCATCGGACGCGACGACGCCGCCGCGATCTGGTACCGGGCGTTGACCCACTACTTCACCTCGGCCACCGACTACCCCGCCGCGCGCCAAGCGGTGATCGCCGCCGCGACCGACCTGCACGGGGCGCGGTCGGCGCAGGTGCGGGCGATCGAGGCCGCGTGGGACGCGGTCGGGGTCAACTCCCAGTCGGTCAGCGGCGGCGACGCTTGATGCCGAGCACCAGCAGGACCAGGACGACCAAGCCGGCCAGCGGGGCGAGTCGCTTGAGCACCGGGGCACCGGCGGCGTCGAACAGGTCGATCGCCTCCGGCTCGGAACGGGTCACCGGCTTGCTCGGGGCCGCGGATGAGCCGTTGCTGCCGGCGGTCGCGCGCGGAGCGGGCGAGGTGGCCGCCGGGGCCGCTTCCGCGCCGCCGCCGGAGATCTGCTCGGACAGGCAGTCGGTGAACTTGCCCAGCAGTTTGTTGCTCACGTCCACCATGACGCCGCGACCGAACTGGGCGGGCCGACCGGTGATCGCCAGATCGGTGGAGACGACCACCTGGGTCTCCTCGCCGCTGCCCTTGAGAACGGCCGTGATGGTCGCGGCCGCGGTGCCGGCGCCCTTGGCCTCCTTGCCGTTGGCCTTGATGACCAGCTTGCGGTTCTCGACGTCCTTCTCGACGAACGACGCCGTGCCGCCGTACGTGACGGTGATCGGGCCGACCTTCACCTTGACCCGGCCGTCGAACTCGTCGCCGCGCACCTCGTCGAGCACCGCGCCGGGCATGCACGGCGCGAGGCGCTCGACATCGAGCAGAACGTCCCACGCCTTCTCGACCGATACCGGGACGGTGAACTCATGCTCCATCTGCATGCCGATTTCCTTACTCGCGACTGTGCACCTCGACGGTCTCCGGGCCGTGCCGCGGGCCCTTCCCGCTGCACGGCCCGGTGAACCGTTGACTTCAGATCCCTGCGGCAGCCTTGACCGCGCGATTGGTGAGCACTCGGGCCAACTCCTCACGGTAGTCCGCCGCGGCGTTCTGATCGCTGGTGGGGCTGGTGCCTTCCGCGGCCAACTGCGACGCCCCGTGGACAGCACCGGCGGTGGCCTCGGCCCCGGCCAGGGCTTCCTCGGCCGCGGTCGCCCGCAGATGCGTGGACCCCATGTTGGTCAGGGCGATCCGGGCCTCGGCGATGTGGCCGTTGTCCCGCCGGACAGCGGCGGCCACACCGACGATCGACCAGGCCTGGGCGACCCGGTTGAACTTCTCGTAGTGCACGCCCCAGCCGGCGCCGGCTTCGCCGACACTCAATTTGGGAAGTCGGATCGAGGTGAGCAGCTCGTTTTCCTCCAGGACGGTCTCCAGATAGTCCACGAAGAACTCCGCGGCCGACACGGTGCGGGTGCCTTTCGGGCCGACGATGGTCATCGTCGCGCCGTGGACCAGGGCCACGCCGGGCAGGTCGCCGGCCGGGTCGGCGTGCGCCAGGGCACCACCGAAGGTGCCCCGGTGCCGCACCTGCGGGTCGGCGACCGTGGCGGTGGCCGCGGCCAGCAACGGGGCGTGGGTCTTCACCAGCGAGTCGTTCATGACCTCGTGGTGGGTGGTCATCGACCCGATCACCAGGGCGTCGCCGTCCTCGCGGATGCCGCGAAGCTCGGAGACCCGGCTGACGTCGACGATCAGCTCCGGCGAGGCGAGCTTCAGCCGCAGGATCGGGATGAAGCTCTGGCCGCCGGCCAGCAGTTTGGCCTCGTCGGACTCGGCCAGCGCCGACACTGCCTCGGCGACCGAAGTCGCCTTCACGTACTCGAAGCTGGACGGGATCACTTGGCCCCTCCTCCAATGACACTGCCGTGGGGATGAGCCTTCTTGGCCTCGTGGACGGCGCGCCAGACGCGCTCCGGGGTGCAGGGCATCTGGATGTCGTTGATGCCGAAGTGCCGCACGGCGTCGACGATCGCGTTCACGACTGCCGGCGTGGAGGCGATGCAACCGGCCTCACCCACGCCCTTGGCCCCGATGGGGTTGTCGTTGGACGGGGTCTCGGTGCGGTCGGTGGTGAAGCTGGGCAGGTCCATGGCCGAGGGCACCAGGTAGTCCACGAAGGTGCCCGTGGTCTGGTTGCCCGCGTCGTCGAATATGACCTCCTCGTACAGCGCCTGGGCGATGCCCTGCGCCAGACCGCCGTGGATCTGGCCCTCGACGATCATCGGGTTCACCACGGTGCCGACGTCGTCGACGCAGACGTACTTGCGGATCTTCGAGAAGCCGGTCTCGGTGTCGACCTCGATCGCGCACAGGTGGGTGCCGTGCGGGAAGGAAAGGTTGACCGGGTCGAAGGTGAAGGTGCTGTTGAGGCTCGGCTCCATGTCGTCCGGGATGTTGTGCGCGAGATGGGTCGCGAACGCGCACTCCTGGATCGTGAGCTTGGAGTCCGGGGAACCCTTGACGCTGAACGTACCGGCGTTGAAGTCCAAGTCGTCCGGGTCGCACTCGAGGGTGTGCGCCGCGACCCGGCGCGCCTTGGCGATCACCTTGTCGCAGGCCTTCACGATCGCCGAGCCGCCGACGACCAGCGAACGGGAGCCGTAGGTGTCCATGCCCTGCGGTCCGGTCGCGGTGTCGCCGGCCAGCAACTCGATGTCCTCGAACGGGATCCCGAGCTTGTCCGAGACCAGCTGCGACCACGAGGTCCAATGGCCCTGGCCGTGCGGGCTGGCCCCGGAGATCACCTGGATCTTGCCGGTGATGGTGACCCGGACCTCGGCACGCTCCCAACCACCGGCGCTGACCCCGAGCTGTCCCATGGCCCGGCTCGGCGCAAGGCCGCAGGCCTCGGTGAACGTCGAGATGCCGATGCCGAGTTGGACCTTGTCCCCGGCCTCGCGGCGGCGCTTCTGCTCAGCGCGCAGTTCCTCGTACCCGAAGAGCGCCAGCGCCTTGTCGGTGGCCGCCTCGTAGTTCCCCGAGTCGTAGTACATCCCGGAGATCGTGGTGAACGGGAACTCCTCGTGCTTGATCCAGTTCTTGCGCCGGACCTCGATCGGGTCCATGCCCAGCTCAGCTGCCAGTTCGTCCATCATCCGCTCGGCGCCGAAGGTCGCCTCCGGCCGGCCGGCGCCGCGGTAGGCATCGGTCGGGGTCTTGTTGGTGAAGGCCGTCCGGCAGTTGAACTGGTAACCCTCCAACTTGTAGATGGCGTTGAAAATGCCGGAGCCGAACAGCGGGACAACGGCGGTGAACAACTTCAGTTGGGCACCGAGGTCGGCCATCAGTTCGACCTTCATCCCGAGCAGCGTGCCGTCGCTCTTCGCCGCGAACTCGATGTCCTGGATCTGGTCGCGGCCGTGGTGGGCGGCCTGGAAGTTCTCCGAGCGGGACTCGGTCCACTTCAGCGGCCGGTTCAACTGCTTGGCCAGCAGCAGGGTGATGATCTCCTCGGTGTGCACGCCGATCTTGCCGCCGAAGCCGCCGCCGACGTCCGGGGCGACGACTCGCAGCTTCGACTCGGAGATCCCGGTCAGCAGCGAGAGCACGACCCGCAGCACGTGCGGGATCTGCGTGGCCGACCAGATCGTGAAGTCGTCCATCGTCGGCTGCACGACGACCGACCGCGGCTCCATGTAGGCCGGCGCGAGCCGCTGCTGCCGGAAGCGGCGCTTGATCACCACGTCGGCCTTGGCCTTGGCCGCCTCGTAGGACTCCGCCGGCGAGACCAGGGCGTAGCACTGGTTGGTGCCGATGTCCTCGTTGACCAGCGTCGTGTTGTCGAACGCCGACTCGAGGTCGATGACCGCGGGCAGCGCGTCGTACTCGACCGAGATCGCCTCGAGGGCGTCGCTGGCCTGGTAGCGAGTCTCGGCCACGACGACCGCGATCGGCTCGCCGACGAAGTGAACCTTGTCGGTGGCCAGCGGCGTGGTGACCGGCTTCTTCATGTCCGGGTGGCAGTGCCAAGCCTCCGGGATGATCGCCTGGGAAGCGCCGAAGTCCGCCGCGCTCCAGACGCCCACGACGCCGGGGTAGGACTTCGCGGCGCTGGTGTCGACGGTGATCCGGGCGTGCGCGATCGGGCTGCGCAGGTAGGCCACGTGGAGCATGCCGGGCAGTTGGATGTTGTCGGTCCAGCGGGTGCGACCGGTGATGAGGTGCGCGTCCTCCTTGCGCCGCATGGGCTGCCCGAGGACGGTGTCCGACTTGGCCGGGGTGTCCGCCGTCGCTGTCATGCCGTCACCTCTGCATGGGCCGAGCCGTTGGCCATTCCGGCCGCCGCGGTCTGCACCGCGCGCACGATGTTGTGGTAACCCGTGCAGCGGCACAGGTTGCCCTCGATGCCTTCCCGGATCTCCTGCTCGGAGGGGTTGGCGTTGTTGTTCAGCAGGTCGACCGCAGCCATGATCATGCCCGGCGTGCAGTACCCGCACTGCAGGCCGTGGCACTCCCGGAAGGCCTCCTGCACCGGGTGCAGGTCGCCGCCCGAGGTGGCCGCGAGGCCCTCGATCGTGAGGATCTCGGAACCGTCGGCCTGCACCGCCAGCACCGAACAACTCTTGACGGACATTCCGTCCAGATGCACGGTGCAGGCGCCGCAGTTGGAAGTGTCGCAACCGACAACCGTGCCTACCTTGCCGACGACATCGCGCAAGTAGTGCACGAGCAGCAGGCGGGGCTCGACCTCGTCGGTGCGTGATACTCCGTCGACTTTGACGGTGATCTGGGACATGTCGGGGGCTCTTTCTGTGTCGGCGATCCTCGATGCCCACGCAAGAAATGGACCTTCGCGGGGGCGAATTTCGCCTCGGGACTACAGGTGATGCCAACCCTAGGGACCAGAATTCGCGCCGCAACAGCGGAGTTCGGACGACCGGAAAACAGCCTGGCAATTGCGGCCTAGTCGTGCACTGTTTCCCTATGAATTGCGCCGCCTGTGGTCCGTAGCATGCGACCCGTGCCACCCCAGCGCGTCCCGATGATTTCCGCGGCGATCGAGATCGCCGTCTCCTCCGGGGTTCGCGCACCGAGATCGAGACCGATCGGCGAGTACAGCCGGGCCAGTTGCTCCTCGGGGACGCCCTCGTCGCGCAGGCGGGCCAACCGGTCCTCGTGGGTGCGCCGCGAACCCATCGCGCCGATGTAGGCGGCATCGGTAGCCAGCGCCAGTTTCAGCACCGGTATATCGAACTTGGGATCGTGGGTGAGCACGCAGATCACCGTCCGGCCGTCCACGGCGTGGTCGACGACCAACTGCGACTCCAGGTACCGGTGCGGCCATTCCACGATGACCTCGTCGGCCTCCGGGAATCGTTTCGCGGTGGCGAAGACAGGTCGAGCGTCGCAGACGGTCACCCGGTAGCCGAGGAACTTGCCGGCCCGCGCAACCGCCGCGGCGAAGTCGATCGCGCCGAACACCAGCATTCGCGGGGCCGGTGCGAACGACTGGATGAACACCGTCAACGCGTCGCCGCGGCGTTCCCCGTCCGGGCCGTAGTGCAGCAGCCCGGTGTGGCCCTGGTTCAGTTGCCCGCGACCGTCGTCGGTCACGGCGTCGTCCAGCCGCGGACTGCCCAACGTTCCGGCTCGGCGATCAGGCCAGATCAGCAGGTGCGATCCGACCTGCCCGGCCCCGGACACGATCGTGGCCAGGGCGACCGGCTCGCCCGCGTCGATCGAGGCGACCACGTCGGTGAATTCCGGGAACGTCGCTGCCGAGACCGGCTCGACGAACATGTCGATGATGCCGCCGCAGGTCAGGCCGACGGCGAACGCGTCGTCGTCGGAGAACCCGTAGGTCTGGAAGACGGGTTCGCCGGAAGCCATGACCTCGGTGGCCAGCTCGTAGACCGCGCCCTCGACGCATCCGCCGGACACGCTGCCCACGGCCTCGCCGTCGGCCGAGACCCCCATCGCCGCACCGGGCTGCCGGGGCGCGCTGCGCGAGGTGCCGACCACAGTCGCCAGGCCGAACGTCCGCCCGGACGCGTACCAGCCGCGGATCTCGTCGAGAACGTCACGCATTTATCACGTCCTCCTCAACCGCGCCCGACGGAGGTCGGGTGGCGGGCCACCGGTCGCGCCGGCCGGCGGCCGGTACGTCATCGCCTTCGAGCAGTTGGACCAGTTCGGCGAACGCGGCGACGCTGTGCCCGGCGACCAGTGCGTCGACGTGCGGCAGCACCGCTCGCAGCCCGGCGGTGACCGGCGCGAAGCCGTCGCGCCCGGCGTGCGGGCTTACCCAGATCACTTTGTGCGCCAACCGCCGCAAGCGCAACGCCTGAGCGCCGAGCAGCGTCGCGTCGCCGCGTTCCCAACCATCGCTGGCGATAACCACAACCGCGCCCCGCGCAGTCCCGCGTTGGCCCCAGCGGTCCAGGAAAGCCTTGAGCAGTTCGCCCAGTCGGGTCCCGCCGGACCAGTCCGGGACGGCCGCGGCGACCTCGTGCATCGCCATGTCCGGGTCGCGCGCCTCCATCGCCCGGGTGACCCGAGTCAGTCGCGTGCCGATCGTGAAAACCTCGACGGCCGGCCGCCGGCGGCGCACCACATGGGCGAACCTCAGGTGCGCGTCCGCGTAGGGCTCCATCGACCCGGAGACGTCGATCAGTAGCACGATCCGCCGCGGGCGGCGGGAGTGACGCCGCATCAGCAACTCGTCGCACTCCCCGCCGTGCCGCAGCATCCCGCGCACGGTGCGCCGCGCGTCCAGCGCGCCGCGGTTCGCGGGCCGCAGCCGCAGCGAGCGACGGGTCGACCCGACCGGGTGCAGGCGAGCCAGCAGTCGGCGTACCTCGTCGCGCTCGTCGGGGGTCAACGCCGCGAAATCCTTCTGGCGCAGCAGTTCCTGATCACTGGCCCGGCTGGCCATCGGGTTGACGGCCAGTTGCTCGCCCGCGCCGATCCTCTGGTCGGCAGCCAGTTGCATGCCGACCAGCCGCATCGACGCCGATGCCGATGCCGAGTTCCCCGCTCGCGGCCGTTCGTCGCGGAAGTATGCGGCGAAAGCGATGTCGTAGCGGGCGACGTCGTCTGGGCTCGAGCACAACGTCAGACGTCCGGCCCAGTAGGCGTCGGCGCCGGTGAGCACGTCCAGTTCGCGCAGCGCGACGAGCATCGCCTGGATTCGGTCCGTGCTCGCCGGCACGCCGGTCGCCCGCAGCGTGCGCGCGAAACCGACCACGGTCTCGATGAGATCGTGTTCCTCCGGATTGATCGTGCGACTCATCTGACGACGCGTCAGCCGCTGTGCGGCCCGACGAGGACCTGCAGGCCCTCGGCCGTGACGCGGTCGTTGTCCTCGCGGTACTTCAGGACCGCGCCCAGCGTGCGCGCGGCCACGTCGACGTCGAGGGTCCGGGCGCCGAGCACCATCAGGGCCCGGGTCCAGTCCAGGGTCTCGGCGACGCCCGGCGGCTTGAGCAGGTCGCGCAGCCGCAGCATCGCCACCGCGGCGGCGACCTCGGTGGCCAGTCGCTCACTGACCTCGGGCAGACGGCTGCGGATGATCGCCACCTCGCGCTCGTAGGTGGGGTGCTCCAGCCAGTGGTAGAGGCAGCGGCGCTTGAGGGCGTCGTGGACCTCGCGGGTCCGGTTGGAGGTGACGATCACGATCGGCGGGGTGCCGGCCGAGATCGTACCGAGTTCCGGTATCGAGATCGTGAAGTCGGACAGCACCTCGAGCAGGAAGGCCTCGAACTCGTCGTCGGCCCGGTCGATCTCGTCGATCAGCAACACCGAAGGACTGGTCTCGATCGCCTGCAGCAAGGGTCGGGCCAGCAGGAACCGCCGATCGTAGAGCTCGCCCTCCAGCCGGGCCGCGTCGGTCACTCCGGCAGCCTCGGACGCCCGCAGGTGCAGCAGTTGGCGCGGGAAGTCCCAGTCGTAAAGGGCCTGGGCGGCGTCGATGCCTTCGTAGCACTGCAGCCGGATCAACGGCGCGGAGGTGAGAACGGAGAGCGCGTGCGCCAATGCGGTCTTTCCGACCCCGGCCTCACCCTCGAGAAACAATGGGCGGCCCATCCGAATTGCCAGGTACGTCGCAGTGGCGAGGCCAGCATCCGCTAGGTATCCAACCGATTCCAGTTTGCCAATGAGTTCTTGTACGGAATCTGGATCGGTTCTCCCGACTTCGTTTTCCTGCGCCATAAGGACCCAGGCTACCTATCGGTTTGCGACTGACACGGCGTCAGGTCGATATCGGCGGGCGGCCGTCGGATCGCTTCCGGGCCAGTGCGGCACCGGCCATCGCGATCGCGATGAGCGCGAGCCCGACCGCCCCGAGGGACAGGCCGATCGCGGTGTCGACCAACCGACTGCTCGGCCCGGACCGGCCAGGCATCGCGACGGGCACGGGGGAGGCGGCGGTGGAGGCCGGGGTAGCCGAAACGCTCGGCGTCTGCGAGGCGGTCGCGGCCCCGGTCGGTCCGGTCGACTCGATCGCCGGGCGACTGGTCGACCCGCCGGCGGTCAGGGTGATCTCCGGTGCCGGGTGCAGCGGCGTCGGCCCGCCGGGAACCAGTGGGTCGATCCACTGGACGACCGCGCCGTTGCTCCAGGTCTGCAGCGCCGAGATGCGGACTCGGGCGGCGTCGATCGGAAACTCCCGGACGCTGATCGAGAACGTGCCGTAGCGGCCCGGCTGAATGGCCGTGGTCGTGCTGCGGGCGCTCCAGATGATCCGGGTGACCCGGCCGGCGGTCGGCCCGGGCACCGGTGAGCGCTCGATCGCCAGAGCCCAGCCGAACTTGGCGGTGGGCACCACTCCGAGCAATGGGTGATCGGCGGGCAGGTCCAGCTCGAAGCTCGTGGTGCCGGCGTCAGGGATGTCGTCGGTGACGCGGAACGTGAGCTCGCCGCTGCCACCGGCCGGTTCACTCGACGGGGCGACGCCGACGTCCGCGAACGCCGGGCCGGCTGTGGTCAGGCTCAGCGCCAGCCCGAGCCCGGCCACCCCAGGCCCGCGCCTGTGCCGGTTCGTCGCTCGCGTCATCCGGACCTGTCCCCACCGGGCGCGGACCTGTCCTCACCGGGCGCCCCTCGCCCGCCGCGTCAACAGTTCAATCGTGGCCGCCGGTCGATCTTGGTAACCACCGCGATTTGGCCCGGATTGCCCCATTGTGAGCAAGCCTCACACCAAGCGGCAGGCGGTCCGTGTCTTACCTCACTGACCAGGACCTTTCGGTGAACAATCCCGCTCCGACCCGTACAATCGGGAACCGCCCCGGCTTTGCCACGCACCACTGCTGGCCGCGCGGCCCGTTACGTCCGACGCCTCCAGCGGCGGAGAGGTTGGCGCGCCGCCCCGGATTTCGGACGCGCCCCGACGAAACGGGACCGCCATGGACACCGACGCCGTCACCGAGCTGGCGCTTGCCGCCGGCCGAGGCGATCAGGTCGCAGCTGCTGAGTTCGTCCGAGCCACCCAGGGCGACGTCTGGCGTTACGTGGCCTACCTGGTCGACCGGGGCAACGCCGATGACCTGACCCAGGAGACCTACCTGCGCGCCCTGCGGGGACTGCGCACCTTCCGCGGCGAGACCGCCGGCCGGATCTGGCTGCTGTCGATCGCCCGCCGGGTCGTGGCCGACCATTTCCGCAAGCAGGGTCGGCGGCCCAACGTGGTGGCCGCGCTCGACGGCGCGGACGGCCTGCGCGAACGCCTGCGGGCCGACGGCGACAGCGCCGAGGAGGTCTCCGTCCGGATGCTGATCGCCGCGCTCGACCCGGACAAGCGCGACGCTTTCGTGCTGACCCAGCTCCACGGGCTGTCCTACGCCGAGGCCGCGCAGTCCTGCGGCGTACCGATCGGCACGATCCGGTCCCGCATGGCCCGGGCCCGCGAGCAACTGGTCGCCGACCTGGCCGACCCGCTGGAGCACTCCGATGGCCGCCGGCTGCGGCTGCGCCGCCCGCGCTGACCGGCGGCTCAACCCTGGAACAGCAGGGACAGGCCGCCGATCGTGTAGCCGACCATCAGCACCATGATCGGAAGCTGCCCGGCCACGGCCTTCGTGCGCGGGAACAGCCGCACCGAGCGGTCGTGCGCGGCGAACACCCCGAGGACGTGGCCGGTGACGATCGAGATCACCTGGATGGTCGCGATCGAGGTCACCGTCAGCACCGAGTAGTTGACCTCCAGATGCGCCGTGCCGAACCAGTTCGACCCGTTCACCAGCGGGTCGGAGGCGCGGATCAGCGTCTGCTGCCCGGCGAACACCAGCAGCGAGAGGTAGTGCGCGATCAGATAGCCCACCGCGATGGGCACCAGTGAGTGGGCGAACTCGGTCGCGGTGCCCAGCGGTCGGCGACCGGACAGGAGCCCGGACGCGCACGAGGCCAGCACGAACGCCGTCACGACCAGGGCGATCGAGATGATCAACGCGAACGAGGCCAGTTGGGTCGGGGACAGCGAGGAGTCGTAGCTGTAGTTCGCCCACCAGGCCGACGAGGAGAACGTGTCGAACGCGGTCGAGCCGAGCATGACCCCGAGCAGCGCCACCAGTCCCGGCGCCATCGGGACCGTGTCCAGGTTCTCCAGCGGGTTGCGCAGCACCAGTCTGCCGTCGGAGCGGCGGCCGAGCACCGACAGCCGGCCCATCGTCGAGGAGAACGCCTCGAAGCCGTCGCACTTGTCGAACCACACCGCGCCGAACGCCATCGCGCCGAGCAGGTTCAGCGCGGCGTAGATCGCGAAGTAGCTGCGCAGCGTCGACATCGAGTCGCGGTGCGGCGCGCACAACTCCAGCCAGACGAACGAGAACAGTCCGAGCGCCCCGGGCCAGTAGCCGACCCAGGCGGGCAGGCGTAGTTGGGGATCCGGATCTAGTCGGAGCACCCGGACCAGCAGGGCGTGAATCGTCCGCAGTGGGTTGAGCAGCTTCCAGATCGGCCCGAACAGCAGCGAGCCGGGGATCAGGCCGACCCAGAAGATGACGTAGATCAGGCCGGCGGTCGGGTTCGTGGCCACGTCGGGTCCGAAGAGCGCGGCGAACGTGGTGAACCCGACCAGCAGGAGGCCGACCCCGCGCAAGCCCCAGCGGCACTCGGTGGAGTCCAGGAAATCCGACAGCCCGGCCGGGAGCTCCCGACCGGAGGCCGAACCGGTGAACTTCGACGTCCGCCAGAGGACCGCCAACGCCAGGAACGAGATGACCAGCGCGATGACCGCGCCGATCAGCGCATAGCTGAACGGGAGCGGGAGGTCCTGTCGGGAGCTGACGCCGTGCGCGGGCAGCAGTCGGGCGGGCAGCGCCATCGCGGGTCGCTCAGTCGATCTCGAGGTGGAACAGCAGGTAGGAGGTGTTCTCGACCTCGACCTCGTAGGAGCCCTTCGGCTGATCGGCGGTGAAGGTCTTGGTCACCGTCTGACCGGGCGTCAGATCCAGCTTGTAGTCGAAGCCGTGGACGTGGATCTCGTAGGGCGTCGTGCCTGTGTAGTCCTTGTCGGCCGTAGCGATGATCGTGATCGTCGAGCCCTGCTTGACCTTCAGGATCGCGACCGGGCGGGCCTTGGGCTTGCCGTTCACCAGGTCGATGTGGACGACGGTGCCGGCCGGCGTGGCCGTCGCCGACGGCATGATGCCCGTACTACTGCCGGGCATGCCCGCCATCCCGCCCATCGTGGCGTCGCTGGGGGCCGCCGACGCGGCGGAGCCACCTTGGGTCGTCGTGCTCGAGGAACTGCTGTCGCTGCCCCCGCAGCCCGCGAGGACGAGCACACTCGCCGCCGCCACGGCCAGCACGCGGATCCGTGAACGCAGCAGCACGAGGGGCCCCTTCCGGACGAACAAACTTGCCCGGAGGCTAGCCCACCACCCCTGCGGACCTAGGCCCCGGAGCGTTCCCACTGGGCACCCTCGCCCATGCGTTCCAGGCCCAGCCAGAGCAGCTGCATCAGGTGGCGGGCGGCGCGTTCCGGGGTGACTTCCGGGTGCCCGGCCCGCCAGTGCGCGACCCGCTCCCCCACCCCGCTGATCGCGGCGGCTACGACCTGCAGCTCCACCGGGTCGGCCAGATGCGCGGGCGTGGCGGTGGCCGCCATCAGACCCGCGATCAGCCCGGTCTGCTCGTCGCGGATCGCCTCGATCTCCTCGGCGGCCTCCCGGAACTCCAACTCCGAGTCGGTGATGATCTTCCAGAGCGTGCTGTGCTCGTCGACGAACCGGAACCACGAGACCAACGCCCCGTACAGCCGCTCCTCGCGCACCTCCGAGGACATCGCGCCGGCCAGGATCGCGTCGCGCATCCCGGCCCGCGCCCGGCGCAGGCAGGCGACGAACAGCCCGTCCTTGCTGCCGTAGTAGTGGTAGAGCATCGGCTTGGAGACGCCGACGCGGGCGGCGATCTCGTCCATGGAGACGGCCCGGTAGCCGAGCTCGCCGAAGAGTGTCTCGGCGACGTCGAGCATCAGCGCCTCCCGCTGGGCGCGCGGCATACGGCGCCGCGCACCACCTGCTTCGACGTCGGTGTCCGTCGACAAGTCGCTCGCCACCCTCCCGGTTCGGGGTCTTCCCGAGGTATCTTACTCATGATAACTTACTCATAGTAAGTTCAGGAGGTGGGCCATGCACGAATCGCCGTTGTCCGACCCGGGACTGCCCGGGCACGTCGGGATCGCCATCGTGGGGACGGGCTTCTCCGGCCTGGGCACGGCGATCCGGCTGGCTCGCGCCGGGCGCCGTGACTTCGTCGTGCTCGAGCGCGCCGACGACGTCGGCGGCACCTGGCGCGACAACACCTATCCGGGCGCGGCCTGCGACGTCCCGTCGCGGCTGTACTCGTTCTCGTTCCGGCTGAACCCGGACTGGAGCCGCACCTACTCCCCGCAGGCCGAGATCCTCGAGTACCTGCGTACCTGCGCGCGGGAGGAGGGCGTGCTGCCGCACCTGCGCTTCAACACCGAACTGACCGACGCCTCGTGGGACGCCGCGGCAGGCCGGTGGCGCATCGAGACCAGCCGCGGCAGCCTGACCGCGAACTTCCTGGTGCTCGGCACCGGCGCCCTGGTCGAGCCCGCGCGCCCGGACATCCCGGGCCTGGACTCCTTCGCCGGGACGGTGTTCCACTCCGCCCGCTGGAACCACGACCATGACCTGACGGATCGTCAGGTCGCGGTGATCGGCACCGGCGCCTCGGCGATCCAGTTCGTCCCGCAGGTGGCCGCCGCGGCCGCGAAGTTGAGCCTGTTCCAGCGCACCCCGCCGTGGATCGTGCCGCGACCCGACCGCGCCGTGCGCAGCCTCGAGCGGGCGCTGTACCGCCACGTGCCCCTCGCCCACCGGTTGGCCCGCGCCGGGGTCTACGGCCTGTTGGAGAGCCGGGCACTGGGCTTCGTGCTGCACCCGCGAATGCTGGCGCCGGCCGAACGGATCGCGCTGCGCCACATGCACAAGGCGGTCGAGGACCCCGAACTGCGCGCGAAGTTGACGCCGCACTACAGCATCGGCTGCAAGCGGATCCTGGTCTCCAACGACTACTACCCGGCGGTGGCACTGCCGCAGGTCGACGTGGTGACCGCCGGCATCGAAAGCGTCGAACCCGACGGCATCCGCACCTGCGACGGCGTCCTGCACCCGGCCGACACCCTGATTCTGGGCACCGGATTCCGGGTCACCGACAACCCCGGATTCGCCCGCATCCACGGGCGCGACGGGCGCAGCCTGGAGCAGGTCTGGGCGCACGACGGGATGCACGCCTACCTGGGCACCACCGTGCCCGACTTCCCGAACCTGTTCCTGCTGCTGGGCCCGAACACCGGCATCGGGCACACCTCGGCCGTGTACATGATCGAGTGCCAGATCGACCTGGTGCTGCGGATCCTGGAGCATCTGAGGCAGCATCAGTTGGCCGAGATCGAGGTGCGGCCCGAGGTGGACGCGCAGTGGAATGCCGATCTCGCCCGACGCAGCGAACGCAGCGTCTGGAAGTCCGGCTGCGGCAGTTGGTACCTCGACGCGGCCGGTCGCAACACCGTGCTGTGGCCGGACCTGACCTTCCGCTTCCGGTCCAGTACCCGCCGGTTCGACCCGGCCGACTACTTGTTGCGGACCCGGTCGGAGGTAACCGTCGGCGCCCCCGCCCCGCTCGCCGTGGGCTGACCGCTCGGGCGGGTCGGGTAGGGCCGCGACGTCGGCCTGACCGCCGGACTGGCGGTCGGGACCGGTCGGGTCGTCGGTGCGGGTGGAGCGGCGGACACCACCGGCGTCGGCTCAGCCGTAGGCGTCGGACGGGACCGCTGCGGCGCACCCGACGGGACCGCACGAGGCGCATCGGTGGGCCCGGGCCCGGCGGTGGGCGCCGTGCTCGGCGCCACGGTGGGCGCCGCGCTGGGCGCGGGCGTGGCCGGGGCGGGCGG
Organism: Sporichthyaceae bacterium; assembly: GCA_036269075.1. Classification (NCBI taxonomy): domain Bacteria; kingdom Bacillati; phylum Actinomycetota; class Actinomycetes; order Sporichthyales; family Sporichthyaceae; species Sporichthyaceae bacterium. The sequence continues at coordinate 13,991 of DATASX010000101.1, read as the reverse complement.
CGGCGCGAGGGCGCCGTCAGTTGAGTCGCCGGCCGCGGTGGTCGTGTCGCCGGCGTAGCTCAGTCGCCAGGCACCGCCGGGCGACGAGCTGTGCTCGCTGGCCGCGACGACCCCGTCGCCGTCGGACTTCACGGTCTCGACCGCCGTGAACGCAGTGGTCCCCACCGCCCGGAACTGCACGACGACCGGGGCCGTGGGAACGGCGGCCCAGGTGGTGCCGGTCCAGCGCTGCAGCGTGGCGCGCAGGTCGACGGTGCGCGGGTTGGGGTCGGGGGTGGCGGGCTCGCCGGAGCTCTTGGGCGCCTCGACGGCGAAGTGCTCGAAGCGGCTGGCCTGGCGCACCGCGAAGTTGCCGTAGACGTCGTCGGCATCCGAGCTGCGCTGCGCGGTGTCCACGGCGAACGCCTGGATGCGCCAGGAACCCGGCTCCCCGTCGGCCGGGATCGAGCCCTTGACCTGCCACATCCCGTCGCGGTTCGACCCGGACACGTGCTTGAGCCGGAAGGCCCGCCCGTTCTTCGCCGACGGCCCGTAGACGCCGGCGAACACGCTGTCGACGCCGGTCGGATCGGTGACCCGCATCCGGATCATCAGCGCAGAGTGATGCTTCTTCGGCCCGCTCAGCACCACTGCCAGCGGCGCGGTCGTAACCGCGACGATCTGCGGGACGTCACCCGTCGTCGTGCCCGCGGCGAACGCCGGCACGCCGGAGCCAATCGGGGCCGCGGCCAGCACCAGAACCGCTGTCGGGCGCGCGCACCGCCATCCGAACTGCGAACTGACCATTCCCGGCGGTCCTCCCCCTAGTCACACCAGTGTGATTCTACATCTGGAGTCACAAGATCTTTCCTCGCGGGGCCACGGTTTCCGACGCGCCGGGACCTGGCGCGGTACCGCCCGAGGCGAGTGAGAAGAATGCGTGTCGTGCCCGAGCGTCCAACGAGATTCGCCGACCGGTATCGGTTGACCGAGACCCTCGGGCGTGGCGGCATGGGCGAGGTCTGGCGGGCCTACGACGAGCGCCTGAACCGGTACTGCGCGATCAAGGTTCTCCGGCAGATGGAGGACGCGGCCAGCGCCGAGCGGTTCTCCCGCGAGGCCCGGACCTTGGCCTCGCTGCGCCACCCCGGAGTCGTGACCGTCTACGACTACGGCGTCGACAGCGGCCGCCCGTACCTGGTGATGGAACTGCTGCCCGGCCCGTCGCTGGCCGAGATGCTGCGGGAGAGCGGCCCGCTGCCGATCGAGGCGGTGCGCCGCTACGGGGCCCAGGCCGCGTCCGCGCTGCAGGCCGTGCACGACGCAGCCGTCGTGCACCGCGACGTCAAGCCCGCCAATCTGGTGCTCGACACGACCGGCGCGGTCCGCCTGGTCGACTTCGGGATCGCGCTGGGCTCGACGTTCGAGGCCACGCTGACCGAGTACGGCGCGATCATCGGCAGCGCCGCCTACCTGGCCCCGGAGCAGGCGACCGGCGGGCGGGCGACGATCCGTTCCGACCTCTACGGCTTCGGCTGCCTGCTGACGACGTTGCTCACCGGCCGTCCGCCGTTCGCCGATGACGCACCGGTGGAGACCCTCGGCCGGCACCTGTCCGAGGCCCCGGAGCGGCCCTCGGCCCGGCGGCCGGACGTCCCGGCCGACCTGGACTCCCTCGTCCTCGACCTGCTGGCCAAGGCGCCGGAGGACCGCCCGACCAACGCCGCCGAGGTGGCCCGCCGACTGGCCGGCGGCAAGCAGGCCCGATCCGGGCCCGGCCCGGTTCCGATGCCGGTTCGCACCTTCGGTGGCATCGGCCCGGCCACCGACGGCACCAACAGTCGGGCGGACCTGTCGAGCACCACCGCGACCCTGCCACCGCCACCGCCCCCGCCCTCGCACGCCAACCGCCGGGGCACGAGCCGCGGCGTGATGATCGCGCTGTCGGTGATCACCGTGCTGGCACTGGCGGTCGCCGGCTGGGCGCTCACCCGCAGCACCGGCAACTCTCCACCGCCGACCTTGCCGGTGCCCAGCCAGTCGCCGACCGCGGTGATCGCGCCGCTGCAGTCCGCGAAGCCCACGGCCGACTCCAGCGAGACGGCCAAGCCCCCGATGACGCCGCCGCCGCTGCTGCCGCTGCCGTCCCAGACCTCGACCGCGGCACCGACGAACACCGCCGCGCCGCCGAAGTGCACCCTGCTGCTGCCGTGCACCACGCCGGCGCCCGCGACGAACCCGCCGCCGAGCCCATCCCCGCTGCCGGGCACCCCGGCGCCGGCCCACCCCTGACCGGGGGCCTCAGCGGCCCCGGGTGATCCACTCCTGCAGGTGCGGCGCCTCGGCGCCGATGGTCGTGGCCTCGCCGTGTCCGGTGTGGACGGCGGTGGCCGGCGGCAGGGTCAGGAGTCGCTCGCGGATCGAGTCGATGATCGTGTCGAAGTTGCTGAACGAACGGCCGGTCGCGCCCGGCCCGCCGGCGAACAGGGTGTCGCCGGAGAACAGCACGCCGAGTTCCGGGGCGTGGAAGCACACCGCGCCCGGGGCGTGGCCCGGGGTGTGCAGGACCTGCAGTTCCAGGCCGGCCACCGGGACCGTCGCGCCGTCGACGAGGTTGCGGTCCGGGCTCCAGTGCGGGTGGGTCAGCCGCCACAGCTCCAGGTCGGCCGGGTGCAACCAGATCTTGCCGCCGGTGCGGGCGGCCAGGTCGGGCGCCGCGTTGACGTGGTCGTTGTGGGCGTGGGTGCACAGGATCGCGCTGACCAACCGGCCGCCGATCGCCTGTTCGATCGCGTCCGCATCATGTGCGGCGTCGATCACCACGACCTCGTGCTCGTCCCCGACCAGCCAGACGTTGTTCTCCACCGGCCAGGTACCGCCGTCCAGGCTGAATGTCCCGGACGTGACGACCCGTTCGATGCGGACCCCGGTCATCGCCTACTCCCCCACTCGCACCCGCTCAGAAGACCACGACCGACCGCAGCACATCCCCGCCGTGCATCCGCTCGAACGCCTTCTCGACGTCGCCGAGCCCGATGGTCTCGGAGACGAAGGCGTCGAGATCGAGGCGCCCCTGCTGATACAGGTCGATGAGCATCGGGAAGTCGCGGCTGGGCAGGCAGTCGCCGTACCAGGACGACTTCAACGACCCGCCGCGACCGAAGATCTCGATCAGCGGCAGTTCGATCTTCATGTCGGGAGTGGGCACGCCGACCAGCACCACGGTCCCGGCCAGGTCGCGGGCGTAGAACGCCTGCTCGTAGGTCTCCGGGCGGCCGACCGCGTCGATGACGACGTCGGCGCCGTGCCCGCCGGTGGCCTCGCGGATCGCCGCGACGACGTCGGTGTCGCGGGCCTCGACCAGGTGGGTGGCGCCGAGCGCGCCGGCGTGGGCCAGCTTCCGCTTGTCGAGGTCGACGGCCACGATCGTGCGGGCCCCGGCCAACCGGGCGCCGGCGACCGCGGCGCAGCCCACACCGCCGCAGCCGATGACCGCGACGGTGTCGCCACGCCCGACGTTGCCGGTGTTCATCGCCGCGCCGAGGCCGGCCATGACGCCGCACCCGAGCAGGCCGGCGGCCGTGGCCGGGGCGGTCGGGTCGACCTTGGTGCACTGACCGGCGGCGACCAGCGTCTTGCTCGCGAACGCGCCGATGCCCAGCGCCGGGGACAGCGGGGTGCCATCGGCCAACGTCATCTTCTGCTTGGCGTTGTGGGTGGCGAAGCAGTACCAGGGCCGGCCTCGCGCGCAGGAGCGGCACTGCCCGCAGACCGCGCGCCAGTTCAGGATCACGTAGTCGCCCGGGGCGACCCCGGTGACGTCCGGCCCGACCGCCTCCACCGTCCCGGCCGCCTCGTGACCGAGCAGGAACGGGAACTCGTCGTTGATCCCACCCTCGCGGTAGTGCAGGTCCGTGTGGCAGACCCCGCACGCCGCGACCGCGACCAAGGCCTCACCGGGACCCGGATCCGGGACCAGGACCGTCTCGACGCTGACCGGCGCACCCTTCTTCAGCGCGACCACGCCTTGCACCTCGTGGGCCATCGACTGTCTCCTCCGCTCGGGTCGGGGTCGGTCACATTCTGCCCGCTGCTCCTCGCCCGAATACCGCCCCCGGACGCCACGGAATCTGACGCTTTGTCAGGTTCGCCGCCGGTAGTAGCCGGCCGTTTTACGATGGCCCCCCGAACGGGTGTGGGGAGGTGTCGTGAGCTGGTTGCGCGTCGTCACGTATTCCCTGCCGGAGACCGACACCGAGCAGGCTCTCGAGGGCCTTCGGGCCGGCTCCGAGTCGGTCGTCCGCATCCTGGAGGACCAGCCCGGTTTCGGCGGCGCCTACTGGGGCGAGTCGCCGGAGGAGAACACCGTCTCGGCCATCACCCACTGGAGCAGCCTGGCCGCCATCGAGGCTGCCGAGCCGGCACTGGCCCGGGTCCGGGCGCAGCGGGAGTCCGTCGCCGACGGGATCGCGGTGCTCGAGGTCCACAACGTCGGCCTGTTCGCGGTGCCCGCGGTGTCGATGTGGTTCGACGACGACGAACCGCGGGTCTTCGCCGAGCGCCAGGACTACATGCAGCTCTACCCCCGACGCTTCGCGCGCTGGCGACGTTGAGGGGGAGCGAGCGATGACCGAGACCTGGATGCGAGTGGTGGTCTACCACGCGGCCCCCGGCGCGGAGCCGGAGGCGGCCGCGAAGTACCTGCGCTCGAGCACCAGCGACACCCTGGCCCTGCTGGAGAAGCAGCCCGGTTTCCGACTCGGCTACTGGGGCCACAACCCGGTCTCCGGCGAGATGTCCGCGGTCACCTACTGGGAAACCCTCGACGCCATCCACCGAGCCGACCCGATGCTCGACAAGCTGCACGAACGCCGTGCCGAGCATGGCATCCGAGTGACCAGCGCTCGCAACATCCGGCTGTTCGCAGTACCGGTCGGCCCGGTCTGGCAGCAGCCCCCAGGCATCAGCGACTAGCTAGCGGGCGATGAGCGCCCGGTACCCGCTCGGGCTCGTTCCGTAGGCAGCCCGGAACGCCCGGCTGAACACCGCCGCGTCGGTGAACCCGTGGCGGCGGCAGATCCCGGCGATCGAGCCGGCCGGGCCGGCGGCGAGCAGGTCGCGCCGGCAGGCCTCCAGTCGGGCCTCGCGCAGGGACTGCGAGACGGTCCGGCCGCGCGCGGCGAACAACCGCTGCAGGTGTCGGGTGGAGATGAAGTGCGCCGCGGCGATGCTGTCCGGGGACAGCGTCGGATCCCCGAGGTTGGCCAGCAGGTACTGCTCGATGCGGGCCAGCAGGTCCGACTCGGTCGCGGACAGCCCGGTGGGGCAGGCCTCGGCGGCCGCGGTCAGCACCAGGTCGGCGAGTTGGTCGGCGAGTTTCACCGCGCCGCCCTCGGTGGGCTCAGGGCGACTGGTCGCGACGTCGCGCAGCATCCGCGACACCAGGCCGGTCAGCCCGTCATGGCCGGAGAGGTGGTGCGCGGTCAGTGCCGCGGTCTGCTGCTCGGTCAAGGCGACCGCGGTCCGCGGCCAGGTGAACACCAGCAGGTTCCAGCGGGCGGTGGCGTCGCCGGACAGGCCCCAGAAGAACGGCCGATCGGTCTCGTAGACGGTGAAATCGCCGGGCCCCAGCGTGCACTCGCGGCCGTCCTGAACAACGTGTCCGCGGCCCCTGGTGATCAACCCGACCTGCAGATAGCGAACTCCGTCCTGCTGGGCAAAAGTCCGGGTACGGTTTATGCCTTGCGTCACCGACGAGACTTCGGACACTCGCAAATGCGCGATCGCGCCGGTGTCCACGACGCCCTCGAAATGGCCGATTCGGGCCGTGTCGACGTCGAGGGTGACGAAGTGCTCGCGCACGATGTCACGCCACACGCCCACCCGGCCGGTCCGGGTGGCTTCGATCGCATTGCCCACGCCCATGGGCCGATCGCCTCCCAGTTCGCGTGCCCAGACGATACGCGTGCGCCCGACTACCTGTCGTCCGTGGTCAAGCGCACGTCGCGGTGCGTCATGGCCGCCGGCCGCGAATGGCCGCAGCATGACGACAAAGCGTCTGACCCGGGAGCCTTGATGACCGCGACCCTGCCGGTACCCAGCACCGACACCGCGACAAAGGTCGTGCGGGCCGCGTGTCCGCACGACTGCCCGGACACCTGCGCGATGCTGGTGACCGTCGAGGACGGCCGCGCGCTCGAGGTCCGTGGCGACCCGGACCATCCGTTCACCGCAGGCGGGTTGTGCGTCAAGGTCAACAACTTCGTCGAGACCGTCTACTCCCCCGCCCGCGTGCTGTACCCGATGCGCCGCACCGGGCCGAAGGGCTCCGGGCAGTTCGAGCGGATCAGTTGGGACGACGCGATCAGCGAGATCACCACCCGGTTCAAGTCGGCGATCGAGGAGTTCGGCGCGGAATCGGTGCTGCCGATCAGCTACTTGGGCACCCAGGGCATCCTCAACGGGCTGAACGTGGGCGACCCGTTCTTCAACAGGATGGGCGCGACGGTCAGCGAGCGGACGTTCTGCGACTCCGGCTGCTGCACGGCATACGCGATGACGGTCGGCGCGACCGCCGGGGTGGACCCGGAGAGCCTGGTGCACTCCAAGTTCATCCTGATCTGGGCCTGCAACATGATCAGCACGAACCTGCACCTGTGGAAGTTCGTGGCCGAGGCGCAACGGCGCGGGGCGAAGGTCGTCGTGGTCGACCCGGTTCGCACCCGCACCGCCAAGCACGCCGACTGGCACCTGCCGATCCGGCCGGGCACCGACGGCGCACTGGCGCTGGCGATGATGCACGTGATCATCAACGAGGGCCTGACCGATGATGCCTACATCCGTGATCACACCGTGGGATTCGAGGAGCTGCGCGAGCGGGTGCAGCAGTACACCCCGGAGTTCGCGGCCGCCGAGACCGGTCTGGACGCCGCGGACATCCGCACGCTGGCTCGCGAGTACGCGGCCGCGGAGCCGTCGCTGATCCGGATCGGGGTCGCGATCGAGCGGCACGCCGGCGGCGGCCAGACGGTGCGCGCGTTGGCCTCGCTGCCCGCGCTGGTCGGCGCCTGGCGCAAGGTCGGCGGCGGCATCCTGCAATTGCCGCTGTGGGCTTTCCCGGTGAACTGGCCGGCGTTCCTCGGCGCGGAGCTGATCAAGCCCGGCACCCGGGTGCTGAACCAGTTCAACCTCGGTCGCAACCTCAACGGCGAGGCGCGGTTGGACCCGCCGATCAAGGCGCTGATGGTCTACAACTCCAACCCGCTCGTCGTGTGTCCGGAGCAGGAGAAGATGGTCGAGGGCCTCGAGCGCGAGGACCTGTTCACAGTGGTCTCCGAGCACTTCATGACCGATACCGCGGACTACGCGGACCTCGTGTTGCCCGCGACCAGCCAGCTGGAGCAGCACGACATCATGTTCAGCTGGGGCCATCTGTATGTGAGCCTCAATCAGCCGGCCATCGAGCCGTTGGGCGAGGCCATCCCGAACACCGAGCTGTTCCGTCGGCTCGGCCGGGCAATGGGATACACCGAGGAGTACTTCACCCGCGGCGACGAGGACATGATCGCCAACGCTTTCGACTGGTCGGCGCCGGCCATGGAAGGCATCACGGTCGAGTCGCTGAAGGAGACCGGCTGGGCTCGCCTGAACCTGCCGGACGCGGACACCTACGCCCCGCACGCGGAGGGCAATTTCCCGACGCCGTCGGGGAAAACCGAATTCGTGGCCTCGATCGCGGCCGGTGGCAACTTCGTGCTGCCGCTGTTCCGGCAGGGCTCCACCGACCACCAGCCGGGTCAGCCGGTCGACCCGCTGCCCCACTACATCCCGCCGCGGGAGGCCGCGTGGCGGGCCGGGCGCGGACTGAACCTGATCTCACCGAAGGCGCACTCGTACCTGAACTCCAGCTACGGTGACCAGCCCGCGCAGCAGCGCATCGCCGGCGACCCCGCTGTCATCCTGCACCCGAAGGACGCCGCGGACCGCGGTATCAACGACGGTGCGCAGGTGAGGGTGTTCAACGAGCGCGGCTCGTTCGTGGTGGTCGCCAAGATCAGCGACGAGATCGCGCCCGGCGTGGCGTGTGCCTACATGGGCGGGTGGCGGAAGATGTCCACGGCCTTGGCCACGGTGAACTCGGTGAACCCGTTCGAGTTCGCCGACCTCGGCAACGCCCCGACGTTCTCGGACACTTTGGTGGAGGTGGAACCCGTCTGACGCCCCGTCACCTCCTGCATCTTCTGGCGTGTCCCGCGCCCTTCAGCGGCCCCGAAGGGCGCGGGACACGCCAGAGGATGGATTACCGCACCGAGGGGCGCAGCAGGATCGCCGGGATGTCGGCGTGCGGCCGCGGGATGACGTGGGCCGACTTGACCGCGCCCACTCGCGTCGCGGCCGCGGCGCCGGCGTCGACCGCGGCCTTGACCGCCCCGACGTCGCCCGCAACCAGGATGCAGATGAGCCCGCCGCCCACCTGCTGCTTGGAGATCAGCTCGACATTGGCGGCCTTGACCATGGCGTCGGCCGCCTCGGTGCCCGCAACGAGCCCCATGGTCTCCACCAGCCCCAGGGCGCGGCCCTTGAGATCCGGGATGGATGGAAAGAATTCAGCCATGATCGGCCTCCTTGGGTGCCCCAGCCGCCTGGCCGAGGAGCAGTCGTAGCTCCTCGACGCCCGCGCTGGTGGCGGTGAACGTACGGAAACCCATCCGGTACAGATCGGGGACCACGCCGCCCGGGGAGGCCCCGGCCAGGTCGACCCCGACCCGCGCGCCGCCGCGTGTGCTGATCAATTCGCCCAGCAGATGGCGCACCAACGGGTGCAGCACGCTGCCCGGAGCCGCGTCGCCCAGGGCACCGGTGGCGGTGAACTCCGAGATCGTGAACAGCAATTCCTCCGGGTAGCCGTGCGCTGCCCGGGTGAGCTCGTGCAGGTCGACCCAGAGCGCCGCGTTCGGCCTGCTCTTCAGCCGCGACTCGAACAGCGCCGCCGGGTTGCCCAGCACCGCCCCGGACCGCAGCCCGGCCGCGATCGCCAGTTCGGCGAACGCGTCGATCTCGGCGGCGTTGGTGACCCCGCCCAGCAGCACGGTCGTGGCGCCGTGCCCGGTGTCGCGGACCGCGGTCGCGATGCCGTCGAGCCAGGCCGACAGCAGACGCTTGGGGCCCAACGGCAGCAGCAGGTGCGGGGCGAGGCTGGCCCACTCGTGGATCAGCCTGCGCGCCCGTGGCGAGGTGAGCACCGGCAGCCGCAGGTCGAGCGGCAGCCCGCCGCTGTTCTCCAGCACCGTGCGCACGACCACCTGGACGTCCGGGACGAGCACGTCCTCGATCCGGGCCGCGGGCGCGTTCGGGTCGTGGCTCAGGACCTCGATCGCGGCGACCGTCCGGCCGACCGCGCCGGGATGCTGGCCCAACAGATCGGTCAGGCCGACCGGGCCGATCCCGGCTCCCCCTCGGCCGGCGCTCGCGCCGGCCGCCGCGGCCGGCAGCCAGACCCCGGCACCGGAACGCCGGTCGGCGACGGAGAGCAGGTGCTCGAGGCCGCCGCCGGTGCTGTCGGGGACCGAACGCGGCAGGATCCCCGCGTACACCTGCCCGGTGCCACCGTCGACGGACAGTTCGGTGCCTTCGGCGTACCCGACGCCGTCGATGGAGAAGAACATCTCCGCGGGCCGCACATCGATCTGCGCCGCACCGACCACGCAGGGCTTGTCCAATGCGCGGGAGACCACCGCGGCATGGCTGGTCGCGCCGCCGCGGGCGGTGACCACCGCGGTGGCCGCGAGCATGCCCCGCAGGTCCTGCGGGCTGGTGGTCGGCCGCACGAGCACGACGTCGGTGCCCTCGGCCGCCAACGCCGCGGCCCGGTCGGCGTCGAGCACCGCGACGCCGCTGCCATGCCCCGGCGAGGCCCCGATGCCGGTGGTGAGCACCCTCGCCCGAGACACCGCCGCGGCGGAGAACTGGGGCGAGACCAGGCGGCGCACCTGTTCGACGGTGACGCGGTCGACCGCAGTCTCCTCGTCGATGGCCCCCTCGGCGAGCAACTCGGTGGCGATCCGCACCGCCGCCGCCGCCGTCCGCTTGGCCGGGCGGACCTGGAGCAGGTAGAGCTTGCCGGTCTCGACGGTGAACTCGATGTCCAACGCGTCGCTGTACTCGCGCTCCAGGGACTTGCCGTAGGACGTCAGCGAGGTGCGCAGCACGACCAATTCCGGGTTGGGGTGCGCGAGGTCGACCGGCGTGCGGGTGCCCGCCACAACCTCCTCGCCCTGCCCCTGCGGCAAGTACTCGCCGTACAGGTTGGCCTCGCCGGTCTTCGGATCGCGGGTGAACGCCACGCCGCTACCGGAGTCCGGGCCGGAGTTGCCGAACACCATCGCCTGCACCACCACGGCGGTGCCGAGGTCGTCCGGGATGCCGTGGTGGGCGCGGTAGGTCTTGGCGCGGCGGGAGTTCCAGGACCGGAACACTGCGGCGATGGAGCCGTCGAGTTGGGTGCGCGGGTTGGCCGGCACGACCACACCCTCGTTGCCGAGGAACTTCAGGACCGCGTTCTCGAACACCATCGCGCTCTCGGGGTTGAGCGCGTTCGCCGCGTCCGCACACTCGGCCGCGACCGCCACCTTCAGCAGGTCCGGGTCGACGTCGAGCACGATGTCGGCGTACATCGCCCAGAACCGCATCCAGCAGTCGGCGGCGACCGGGGCCGAGACAGCGGCAGCGAATCGGCCGATGTTGTTGCGGTCCAGTCCTAGGTTCAGGACGGTGTCCATCATCCCGGGCATCGAGACCTTCGCCCCGGACCGCACGGAGACCAGCAGGGGCTGGCCGCTACCACCGCCGAACGGGCGGCCGCTGGCCCGCTCCAGCCCGGAGATCGCGGCGCTGACCTGTTCGCCGAGGCCGTCGGGGAAACGGCCGCCGGTCTGGCCGAACAATCGGCACGCGTTGGTGTCGATCACGAATGCGGGCGGCACCGGCAGGCGCAGAGCGGTCATCCGGGCCAGGCCCGCGCCCTTGCCACCGAACCGTGCGGTGTCGTTCGGGTCGATGTGGGCTACGTCGTGGACCCAGCGCTCCATGGATGCGTCAGTGGTCCGACTCTGCGTCGAGGCGCGGGCGCCCCAGCAGGGTCAGGATGTCCTCATGGAACTCGAACCAGATGTTGTGGATCGAGTCCGCGGTGGGGCTGGTGATGAACTCGCTCTTTCCTGCCTCGACAAGTTCCAGGGCGTGCTCGAACCGGTCGGCGTAGCGCGTGTAGCGCGGCACCGTTTCGGCGATCGTACCGAGCGCGCGAACCTGCCGGCTGACGATCTTCAGCAACTTGTCCAGGACACCCTCGTCCTGGCCGGAGGTCTGCCAGGCGCTGATCGTCTGCAGGAACTGGGAATTCAGTGTCTCGAAGCGCTGGTACCAGTCCTCGACCGTGGAGTTCTCACGCAGGCTCGCGTAGCGCTCCTCGTATCCCTCCAGCACGGCGCGGGTGCCGTCCTCGGAGAGCATGTACTGCCCGCCCAGATCCTCGAGACTGCCGTTCTCGATCTCCGCCGCGATCAGTTCCCGGGCCGCACCGGACTCGAGACCGGTGCATTCGGTGACCACGTCCGCGGAAGCGATCTTGCGCAGGTACACGGCGTTGAGGGCCTCGAAGGCCTCGTCGTTCATTGGCTCTCCTCCGCGGGTGTTTCTCGCTCGTTCCTCGCTCGTCAACAGGCTTCAATCGGCTCGGGAGCGAGAGGCCTCGCAGGCTCGGTCTCTCGCTCCGCTCGCCTCAATCGCCTGTCGAGCAGGCGGGTCGCGCGGGCCGCCCCGGGACAGGGCGGCCCGCGCCAGTTTTCGGGTTAGATCCAGGCGTACTTGCTGGACCGCAGGTCCGCGTTGGCCGAGAACGGCAGGTAGCCCTCGCCGGAGAAGATCTTCTGCGGGACGGTGACCTGGACGAAGTTGCGCTTGGTGATCTCGTAGTAGTAGTTCGCCACGCGCTGGTCGATCTCCCAGTAGTCGTACTTGGGAGTGTTCACCTCTTCCCAGATCCCGGCCTTGCGAAGGTACGGGAGGAGCATGTCGACGTAGTAGGACCAGATGCCGTTGGTGAGCAGCTCACGGCGCGGCATGCGGATGGTCTTGTCGTACATCTTGACCGTGGCGGTGCGGATCTTCTCCAGGTGCGGCTCCAGCTCGGTGAGCTTGAGCGGGTAGACCTCACCCATCGGGGTGTCCCACTTGTCCCGCACGAAGATCGCCCCACCGGTGATCCCGGGGATGTAGTTCTTCGGGATCGTGAAGGTGGTGGAGATGTCGTTGACCCGGATCTCGTCCAGCCCGAACTTGTCCGGGTCCACGATCACCGCGAGGGTGTAGCAGTGCGGCAGTTCGTCGCACACGTCGGACCAGTGGTAGACCTCCTCGTTGACGAAGAGGTCGCGGATGATCAGCAGGCGGCCGTCGGGCAGCGGGTACGGGCCGGTGTCGCCCAGGCCGAGCCGGCAGTCGTAGTGGTCGAAGAACGCGAGCAGTTCGGCGGTGGCGTTGAAGTTGGTGAACCGGCGGAAGTCCTCCGAGCCCTCCTCGAAGTCCACTGTCTGACCCATGACCTGGTCGATGATCGACTGGTCGTGGATCTGGCAGCGGTAGCGGTCCTGCGAGTTCAGGATGTAGCCGTCCTGGCGCTTGCCCCACAACACGCGCTGCATGAACTTCAGAATGATGTTCGATTCCTCGACGTAGTCGTCGGGGCCGATGGCCTCCAGGGCCAGCAGACCGCAACGACCCATGCCGAACGCGACCGCGCCCAGACACCAGTCGTGCACGCAGTTGATCTTGGTGCCGATCTCCTTGCGAGCGGAGGCGCCGATGTTCATGATGCCCTCGGCCCCGAGGTTGTCCGTCATCATCCGCATGAACTGCGGGTAGCGGTAGAACTCCTGCATGAACGAGAGAATCTCGTATTCCTGGCGGGGGATCATGCCCGAGACACCCTCGGTGGCGCGCATGACCAGCACGTCCCAGATGTTCCACGCCAGGTAGTTGTTCAGGTCGTTGAGCTCGTCGATCGTGAACTCGTCCTTCAGGACCTCTTCCTTGGTGACCTTCTCCAGGACCCCGGACTTGGCGCGCTCACGCATCATGCGGTCGCCGAGGATGCCGTCGGGCACGCCGGGCATGCCCTTGAAGTTGCCGATGTACTCCAGGTTCTGAAACCGGAGACCCTCGTCGCCTGCGTCGTTCCATCGCTTCAGGTACTCCGCGTTGCCGGTCGCGCTCATGGAACCTCTCTCGTGTCTGCGTGAGTGTCGGAAGTCGGGCGTGCGCGCCGTCAGGCGTTGAGGACGACCCTGCCCAGGTCGTGGTCGGAGCAGTCGAGGGTGACGTTCTTGCCCTCGAGTTCGGCGACGATCTCGGCGAAGTGCGCGTCGCCGGGGTCGCCCACGACGTAACGCGAGGAGCTGCCCGTCAGGTACGCGGTCATCACGCAGGGGATCTGGAACTCGCGGGAGAGGATGCCCAGGTGGGACTCGGGGGCACCGGACATCGTGATCACGCCGATGGCGCCCATGGTGAGGGCCGGGGCGAGGAAGGTGGTGGTGCCGCCGCGGACGAGCAGGATGTGCTCGGCGAGCTTCCCACTCTTGATCAGGCCCATCACCGAGGCCGGGTCCTTCAGGTACTTGATGGTGCCGGTAGCGGTTTTCGGGGTTTCGAAGGCGTTGTAGCCCTCAGCGATCACGGTCATTAACTTTGCCTCCAGCGGCGATGATGGACAGGGCGTAGGACAGGTACGGGTCGTCGCGACGGACAGTTGCGGACGAGCATGACGGGCCGTCACAGCCGCACCCGGGTGGGGTTGCCGGCGCCGGGACGGTGGTCCGCCGGGCCCGGCGTACCCGACTCGCCGCGGCGATCTCGGCGTGGACGTCACGCAGGCCGGTCGCGACGGGGATCTCACAGGTCAGGCATTGGCACCCGCCAGGGGTGCAGGACCCGTCGGGCAGCAGGACGGCGAC
>DATASX010000100.1 GCA_036269075.1 Sporichthyaceae bacterium | reverse complement strand
GGCCCCCGCCACGCCAGAAGATGGAGGCTCGTGGGGGCTCAGCCGTCCAGTTCCGCGTTGAGCGCCGCGGCGACCTCGGACAGGACGAGCTCGCGGCTGTCGGCGTCGTAGTCGAACAGCTCGCCGTAGCGGCCCCAGTCGATGGCGATGTCGAGTTGGGCCTCGGTGTCCGCGGTGGTGAAGCCACGGCGCAGCAGGTCGCGGAAGAAGTCCTCGCGCAGGGTGCCGTTGTCGCTGTTCTCCAAGGCCTTGACGATCGTGCGGACCAGCGGCGCGCGGGCGCCGGCCAGTGCGGCGAAGATCTGCTTGCTGGTCTGGATGTCGGCGGTGTACCAGCGCCGACCCATCTCGGTCAGGAACGCCTGGGCGCCTTCGACCTCCAGGAGGCCGAGCATCACCGCGGCGTCGACGATCGGCAGCAGGTCGTCGACCTCGAAAGACAGCTCGTCGGCCAGGTCGGGCAGGTCGGTCTGCCCGTTGTGCGAGTACACGATCTCGACCAGACCGGCCAGCCCGCCCACGGTGACCCGGGGCAGCGGATGGGTCAGCGGGCCGGGCTGCGGGTTAGGCACGGCCGGGTTCTCGTCGCGGCCGGTCAGGATCGCGTAGAGCTGGTCGACCAGGGCACCGAAGACCGGCGAACGACGGTCGCGCGGGCGCGACAGGTGCACCGGGATCTCCGCACGGATCCGCCCCGGGTTCGACCCGAGCACGAGCACACGATCGGCCAGCAGCACGGCTTCCTCGATGTTGTGGGTGACCACGACGATCGCCTTGGTCGGGAAGTCCGGCTGCTCCCAAAGTGTCATCAACTCGGTCCGCAGGTTCTCCGCGGTCAACACGTCCAGCGACGAGAACGGCTCGTCCATCAGCAAGGCGTCCGGGCGCAGCACCAGCGCCCGGGCGAACCCGACGCGTTGCCGCATCCCACCGGACAGCTCCTTCGGGTAGGCGCCCTCGAACCCGTCCAGCCCGATGACGTGGATGGCCTCCAACGCCCGGGCCTCGCGTTCGGTCTCGGACACGCCGCGGGCCTGCAGTCCCAGCTCCACGTTGGCCTGCACGGTCAACCACGGCATCAGCGCGAACGACTGGAACACCATCCCCACGCCCGGGTTGGCCCCGTTGATCAGCCGGCCGCGGTAGCGCACGGCCCCGCTGGTCGGCGCGATCAGCCCAGCGATCGAACGCAGCAGCGTCGACTTGCCCGACCCGGACTTGCCGAGCAGCGCGACGATCTCGCCCTCGTGCAACGTGAAGTTGACCCGGTCGAGCACCGCGTGCATCGTGCCGCGCGCGCCCGGGAACGACTTCGAGACGTTGTCCACCTCGACGATCGCCGTGGTCCCGACCGCCGTCACCGTGGGCACAGTCATCGGCGGTCACCCCGTCCCGCGTCGTGTCCCGTTCTCATGCCTGTTGCAACGAGTAGCGATTTTCGGCCAGCCGGTACAGCCTGCGCCAGAGGAATCGGTTCAGCCCGACGACGTAGACGCTCATCACGGTCACGCCGACCAGCGTGCGCGGGAAGTTGCCCTCGGTGGTGGACTGCGCGATATAGGCACCCAACCCGGTGGCGACCAGCGAGTGGTGCCCGTAGGAGACCACTTCGGCCACGATCGACGCGTTCCACGCGCCACCGGCGGCGGTGACCCCGCCGGTCACCCAGGCGGAGAAGATCGCCGGCCCGATCAGCGCCCGCCAGCACTGCACGCGCCGCAGCCCGAGGTTGGCCGCCGCCTCCCGCAGGTCGGTCGGGATCGCGCTGGCCCCGGCGATCACGTTGAACAGGATGTACCACTGCGCACCGAGTGCCATGAGCACGATTCCGCCGACGTCCAGGCTCAGGCCGGTGTGGATCAGCAGCAGCGTGACCAACGGGAACAGGAAGTTGGTCGGGAAGCTCGCCAGCACCTGCACCACCGGCTGCGCGAACCGGGAGACTCGCGGGTTCATGCCGATCCACACCCCGATCGGCACCCAGACGAGCGTGGCCACGACGACCAGCACGATGACCCGCGCGAACGTGGCCAACCCCAGCGCGAACGCGTGCCCGAACTCTGCCAGCCCGGTCCCGTGGTCGACGTAGACCAGCATCCGCCACAGGCCCAGGCCGAGCAGGGCGCTGAGCACCGCCGCGAACGCCGTGTCGCCCATCCGTTGCCGCCCCAGGTCGACCCGCAGGGGGTACTCGGCCACGCCGAACGGCCGGGTCGCCCGGTCCAGGAATCGACCGACCGGGCGCGTGGCCCGGCCGACCGCGGCAGGTGCCGCGGAGCGTCGCAGGACGTCGAGGACGATGCTGCGCGGGGCCTCGGTGGCCGCGGCCTGCTCGACGCGGAACCGCTCGGACCAGGCAGTCAGCGGCCTCCAGAACAGCACGTTCACGCCGAGGACCAGGACGATCATCGTGGCGATCGCCAGGAGCATCCGAGCCACCTGCTGGTTCTCCGAGCAGGCCGCGACGTAGGCGCCGATGCCCGGCAGCGCGTAGGTGTGCCGGTTGACGCTGATGACCTCCGAGGCGACCAGGAAGAACCAGCCGCCGCCGAAGCTCATCATCCCGTTCCAGACCAGCGAGATCAACCCGTTGGGGACGTCGAGCTTCCAGAACCGCTGCCACTTGGTCAGCCGCAGCATCCGCGCCGCCTCGTCCAGCTCGCGCGGCTGGGTCACCAGCGACTGGTAGAACGCGAACGTCATGTTCCAGGCCTGGCTGGTGAAGATCGCGAACACCGAGGCACACTCGACGCCGAGGAACGTGTGCGGGAACAGCGTCAGCCACATCGACAGGGTCACCGACAGGAAGCCCAGCACCGGGACCGACTGGAGCACGTCGAGGATCGGCAGCAGCACGACCCCGGCGCGCCGCACCCGGGCCGCCGCGGTCGCGTAGGCGAACGCGAACATGGTCGAGGCGAACAGCGCCACGAACATGCGCAGCAGCGACCGGGCTGCGTAGTAGGGCAGCAGTCGCGGGTCGGTGGACACCGTCGAGGGCGCATTCACCAGGTCGAACGGGCGACTCACACCGTGCGAGAGCCGCACCAGCGCCCAGAACAGCACCGCGGCGCCGATCAGCACGAGGACGTCGGCCAGCCACTTCGTGCGGCCGGTCTGCAGCGCGCCGTCGGTCGAGTACGGCCGCAGCAACGTCACGGCCGCCCCCGCTGGGCGTCGTCCACCTGCGAAACCATCGCTCCCGAATCCCCGTCCCGACCGCGCCGCACAGCGGCGCAACCGGGTTGGCCATTCAATCATTTGCGTCAACGAAGAATTGGCGGCACAGTTTCGGCCACGATGTCTTTCTCATTCAGTGCGAGGCCACGCCCTGTTGCCGCGTCGCTTGAGCAAGAATGGCCCCACCATGTCTGACGTCCTGCGCAAGGTCACCCCGGCCCAACTGGAGGCCGCCGCCCTGACCTTCGGTCTGCTCTCGGTCCCGGGCCGCCTTCACCTGGTTTGCCTGCTTGCCGACACCGAACTCGACGTCACCACGCTGGCCGAGGCCACCGGGGCGACCATCCCGGCCACCAGCCAGCAGTTGGCCAAGCTGCGCGCGGCCGGAGTGGTCAGCGCCCGGCGCGAGGTGCGCCGGCAGCTGTACCGGGTCGACGACCCGCACGTGCTCGGGGTCATCGCCCAGATGCTCGAACACATCGCCCCCGACGGCACGCTCGCGCCGGACCCGAACCGGCCGCGGCCCCCGCGCCGGCCGCGGTTCACCACACCGGTCTGAGCCCGCTCACCGCGGCGCGGTGTCTCGCTGCGTCTGTCCCGGCAGGACGTCGCCCTGCCACCCCACCGAGGCGATGCCGGGTTCCTGCTCGATCCGAGCCACCAACCGCTCCAGCAACACCGGCGCCGAGGTGACCGCGCCAGTGACCAAATTTCGTTTGCCGACTGTTCATCGACGTCCGGGCGATACCCGATCCAGGCCCATTTGGGTATCGATGTTGTGGAACTGGCCGGTTTGCCCATGCTTGTTTGACAAGCTTCAACCGATGGCGCGGGTGTCGGTCGTGGATGGGGTGGACGGATGAGGTTGAGCAAGCCGGCCGGGGTGTTCGTGCTCGCGGTCGCACTGACCACTGGGGGTTTCGTCGGTGGGGCACGCGCGGTCGACGCCGCCCCGGGCGGCACGCCGGCCCCGCCGTCGACCGGCAGCGACATCACGAGCCTTCCGGAGAACGGGACCTACCGGCTCTCGCCGCAGTTGGCCGCGATGCTCGGCACCGGCACGTTGGACTCGGCGGGCCTGGCGAAGCTGCGCGCGGCCGCGCGGCCGGAGCTGTCCGGCGACAAGACCCCGCCGGTGGGCACGACCCTGCTGTGGCCGGCGATCGACGTCGCGCACGGGATCCCGCCGGGCATCTACCTGAAGCCGTACACCCTGCACGCGGTCGGCAAGCACGTCGAGGTGTGGGTGGCCTCGGGTTGCGACGCCGTCTCCTGCGGCACCCACTTCCCGGCCGGCGACTGCCGCGACCGCGACGTCCCCGGCACCACCGACGTGACCGAACCGCAGATCAAGCACCTCGTCGACGAGTTCGACAACAACATGTACCCGAAGGAGACCGCGGCGTTCTCCACGCCGCCGGACCACAACGGCTCCGCCACGATCCCCGGCCTGGCTGCGGCCGGGCTCGACTTCTCCGGCGACGGCGACCACACCGTCGCGCTGATCGACAACGTCCGCCAGCCGAACTTCTACGACTTCCCGAAGAACCAGACCTACATCGCGGGCTTCTTCGCCCCGGTGTTCAACCAGATCACCGACCGCAACGTGATCACCGTCGACGCGTACGACTGGGTGCACCGGACCGGCGCCAACCCGTCGGACAATCCCTCGGCCGACCTGTGCCGCTCGCGCCCGGCGCACCCGTTCACTTACGAGTCCGTGTTCGGCCACGAGTGGCAGCACCTGCTCGAGCACTACCAGAACCCGAACCAGGCGACCTGGGTCAACGAGGGCCTGTCGATGTTCGCCGAGGCCCTCGACGGCTACACCGACACCCGACGCGGCATCACGCAGACCAACGCCCAGCCGCAACTGCTCTGCTTCCAGGGCTACGGCCCGGTGAAGGGCCCGTCGAACCCGAACCCGCGCGCCTGCGGCGGCCCGGCCGAGTCACTGACCCTGTGGGGCGACCAGGGTGCGAGCGACCCGATTTTGGCGAACTACGGGAACGCCTGGTCGTTCATGCTCTACTGCTTCGACCGCTTCGGGCTGCCGTTCATGTCGGCGCTGCACCGCGACGGCACGGACGTCGGCCTGGCCGATGTGCAGACCCAGCTGGACAAGTTCGCCCCCGGGACCAAGGTCGGCGACCTGCTCCACCAGTTCCAGCTGATGAACCTGGTCGACCATTACGCCAAGCACGGCAAGGTGACGGGCATCGACCGGTCGCTGGTCACCGCGAAGGACCTCGACGCGACGCTCAACCTGGCCAATCCGGCAGCGGTCGGCGCCGATGGAACGGCCCCGAACGGCGCCGACTACCTGCAGCTGGCAACGGGCTCGGCGCTGCAGTTCGCGTTCACCGGCAACGACAAGGTCAACGCAGCCAAGGCCGACCCGAACGACCCGACCTCCGCACTCGGCGGCGGGGGCACCCCGCCGACCGTCGACGGCTGGTACGTCAGCCTGGTCGGCATCGACCCGAAGCACAATCGCGTCCTGGTCACCTCGCACTCCGGGTCGACCTGGAAGCCGGACGCGGCAACCCTCGCGCGCTACCGCTCGTATCCACAGGTGGTCGCGGTCATCGCGCACGACGACCCGACCGACAGCGACTCCAACACCGAGCAGCACGCCGGCTACTCGGTGCAGGGCGACGCCAAGGCGATGGGCTCGGACGAAAATTTCAATCATCGATGATTGAAATGACGACTCTCATACGCGAGGCGTCGTGCCGGGGGCCGATTTCCGGCCCCGGATGACGGTCCACGTATGAGAGTGGGCCCAGGGGCGCCTCGTCAGGCGGCCGGCCACCGCGCTGCCGGGGTGGCCATCCAGGCGTGGAACAGGGCGGCGGCGATCAGTTCGTTGCCGGCCTCGTCGGGATGGTTGCCGTCGTCCTCGAGGAACGAGGTCGGGTCGCCGCGCTGGGAGGTGAACGCGGCCACCAGCGGGACGAACGTGGCTCCGACGGTCGCGGCCGCGCCCTGCAGGGCCGCGTTGGTGGCCGCCGTGGCCGTGGCGGCCGCCGCGCGCTTGGCCGCCGAGTACTGACTGGCGGCGACCTTGCCGTCCCGGAAGTCGTTCCAGTATCCGAGCACCTGAACCGGGATCTGCGCGCCGCGCAACGACCGGACCCGTTGCACGATCTCCACCACGTTGCGCTGGAGCCGATCAGCGACCGGTCGGTAGGTGCTCGACGGGTCCGCCCCGCGGGTGACGGCGACGAACGCGTCGTCGAAGTCGTTGGCGCCGACCATCAGCACGACCATGTCGGCGGTACGGATGTCGGCGCCCAGCGTCGCCCAGTTCGTCAGTTGGTCGAGCACGCTGCTACTGGTCGCCGGTCCGTCGGCGGCGTTCACCATCAGTGCCGGGTGGTGCGTGCGGGCATCGAGCAGGCGGCTGTACTCGGTCAGCGCGCCCGAGCAGCCGCACCGGCGGGCCGACAACACGGAGTCGCCGAGCGCCACCACCTGCATCCCCGCCTGGTTCACCGGCGGCGGGGGTGGGGTGGTCGTCGGGTAGGCGACCGCAGTCGCCTGGAACTTGACGGAAGCCCGGTGCGCCACCGGGGTGGGCGCGGCCACACCGACGGCGACGGCCGCCGCTACCGACGCCGTCGACAGCCCGAGGACCTGCCACCGACCCAAGACCACCATCCCCCGACGTTTGCTCGCTCACGCAAGCATTGCCCCCGGGGCTGCCGCGACGGCGGCGACGCGCCGTCAGGAATACGAACAGACCTGGCTCAGCGGCACCGGCGATCCACCGACCGCGGCCGCCGGATGAGCCGCGTCGCGCGCGGTGGACTTCTTCTTCGGCTTGGCACCGGGCTTGGTGGAGGCCGCGGCGAAGGTCGGCGGGGCGGACGACGCCGTGATCGCGCCCTGGACGCTGTCGCGGGCCACCGCGACGTCCGGCGCCACGGCGGCGATCAGCGGCGGATTCATCAGCACGCTCGTCACGTCGGACTTCTTGGTCTTCGGTGCCACCTTCACCAACGCCGACAGCGCGCCGGTGGTCAGGTCGGTCTTGATCGCGTACTTCGCCGACGTCACGAGCGACCGGAAGTGCGTCAGCACCGTGAGCGGATCCATCTCCTTGAGCATCCCGTTGAGCACGCATCGCTCGCGCAGCATCCGGTCGTAGTCGCTGGTGCCCTCCCGGGACCGGGCATACCAGAGCGCGGTGTAGCCGTCCATGTGCTGCAGGCCCGGGTTGATCCAGCCGAGGATCTTGTTGTGCGCCAACTGTTGGCAGCCGCCGCCCTGCATGTCGCAGGCACCGGCGTGGTGTCCACCGCCGATCGGCAACCGCTCGGTGACCCGGATCGTGAGCCCTCCCACGGAGTCGACCAGCGACTCGAAGCCCGCGATGTTCAGGATCACGTAGTAGTGGATCGGGATCCCGAGCAACTGGGCCATCGCCTGCTCGACGGCGGTCGCGCCGGGGTTGCTCGAGCCGGGGAACATCGCCGGGTGCTGCGCGCCGTAGGGGTAGATGCCGTAGAAGAAGTCCGGGAAGCCGTTCGGGAACTGCTTGCCCATCGGTGTTTCCGGCGGGAACTGCGCGTACTGCATGTTGCGCGGGATCGAGATCAGCGTGGTCTGACCGGTGCTCAGGTCGACGCTGGCCACCGCGTTCTGGTCGGTGTAGCTGACCACCGAGTCCTTGGGGCTGTGGCTGCCCTCGCGCACCGGCTCGCCGCCCAGGATCGCGATGTTCAACCGGCCCTTGTAGAGCTGCCCGACGCCACCGGGCTGGAAGATCGAGGTGACCAGGTCGCGCTGCGCCCCGGCCAGCGTGACGCCGTACGCGACCGGGGTACCCACCCCGGCCAACAGACAAAGCACCATCCCGGTCGACAGCACGCGGGTCCCGACGCTCTGCCGGTCCGGCCGCCCCAGCCGCCAGGCGTCGACCAACAACGCGGCCCAGCCCAGCCCCAGCACGACCAGGCTCACCTGGATCGTGGCCAGGGCCTGCGGGTGCAGCGCCAACGAGACCAGCCCAGACCGCCCAGACCACCAGATCCCGAACGGCAGCCCGACCAGCAGCAGCGCCCAGACGCGCAGCGCCGCGCGGCCCACGGTCTTGTTGCCGGCCAGCAACTGCGCGCTGCCCGGCAGGACCACGCTGGCGACCACCAGCATCACCGCTCGGCGGGTCCGCACCCGACGGGCCACCGCACCCCAGCGCCCAACGGACGGCAGCAGATTCGACTCCGACTCGTCGGAACTCACCCGCGGCTCACCTGCCCTCCGTCAGCATCCGATGCGGCTCGCTGAAGGGGCGGCCCACAACCGGACGTTATTGTACCGATTGCGCGAATGAGCAAATAAGCTCAATAAGCCCGCCGTGGTCGAGCTTTTACGCTCCGCCGTACAGCTCAGGTAACTCGGCTGGTCCGGCCGGCTTTGACCTCCCGGGCGTAGATGTCGCCGTCCGGGTCGGCCGGGCCGGCCACCGACGCCTCGGAGGCGAACACCACCAGCCCGCCGTCGGCGTCGACCTCGGGGGTCCGGCTGGCCCCGACGGCCTGGTTGGTGTCGGCGGCCGTGGAGACGCGCGAGGTGGTCCGCGCGGCCAGGTCCCGCAGGTAGACGTCGATCTGCACCCGCCTGCCTCCCGGCGCCAGCGTCGGGTCGGTGGAGGCGAAGACCACCGTGCGACCGTCGGCGGTGATCGCGGCGTGGTAGCTGTCGCCGCGAGCCGGGGCACCGGCGTCGGTCAGGTCCACCTGGACAGTGGTCATCGCGGTCAGGTCGCGGACGTAGACGTGCGAGAGCACGTGCGGGTCGCCGTCGATCGGTGGTTGGTCGGACGGGCTGGCCGGGGCCCCGGTGAGGTCCGGCGCCAGCAGGTTCGTGGCCATCGACTCGAAGGCCACGAACCGGCCGTCCGCGCTGATCGACGGGTGCGAACTGGTGTCGTCGCCGATCGGCGAGCTGTGCCGCGAGACGAGCGTGGTGGTGTTGAGCGCGCGGTCGCGGACGTATACCTCGGTGATGCCCGGGGTCGTGCCCGGCACGAGGTTGTCCGCCGCGGACTCGAACGCGACGTAGCGGCCGTCGGTGGAGATCGCGGCGTCGCCGCTACCCGCGTCGCCCGGGCCGCCCAACCAGCCGGAGCTGATCAGCGTGGTGAGCTTGGTCGTCCGGTCCCAGACGTAGACCTGCGATCGCGGTGGACGGCCGGGTACCAGGTCGCCGGCCACCGACTCGAAGGCCACGTACCGGCCGTCGCTGCTGATGCGGGCCAGGCCGCTCTGGCCGTCCGGCTCCGCGCCGCTCAGGTTCACCGAGACCCGCACGGTGGTCCCGTCGGACATGTCGTGCAGGTAGACCTCGCCGGACCGGCCGCGCGAGCCGGGGACGAGGTTGTTGGCGAACGAGTCGAACACCACCCAGCGGCCGTCGGCGCTGATCGACGGGTCGGCGCTGTCGGCGTTGGCCGGCTGCCCGGCCGAGGACGCGCTGACCAGCCGGACGCGGTGGGTTCTGGTATCGGTGACGAACACGTTCTGGACGTGGTTGCCGATCCCCGCGACGAGGTTGGTGGCGCGGGAGGCGAACGCGACCCAGCGGCCGTCGGAGCTGACGGCCGGGGTCGCGCTCACGTCGTCGCCGACCGGGGCCGAGCCGGCCGGTACGGCCGGTTCGTGGCCGGGCAGGTAGAGCGGCGCGGGCCGGCCCGGGGTCCCGGCCGGATGGGTCGCCCCGCCGCCGGGCCAGCGCCGTTCGTAGATCGCGTCGTTGCCGCCCCCGGCACCGGGCACCAGGTCGGCGGCGCGCGAGCCGAACGCGACCAGGGAGCCGTCGGCGTTGACCGCAGGGAACGAGGTCGCCACCCCGTTGCCGGCCCGGCCCCTCGGGGTGACGTCGACCAGGCTGGTCGCTCCGGTCAGCGAGTCCCACCGGAACACGTGCTCCGAACCGCCGGCCGAGCTGACGCCGACCGAGCCCGGCAGGTCGCCGGCCTGCGACAGGTAGATCACCCAACGGCCGTCGGAGCTGAGCACGGCCCCGCCGGAGGCGCCGTTGCCGCCGTGGCCGTGACCGTCGGTACTGACCAGGCGGACGCGTCCGGTGCGCAGGTCGCGCCGGTAGACCTGGGTCTGCCCGGCCTTGGCCTGCCGCGCGGCGATCTGATCGGTCGTCAGATTCGTTGCGGAGGACACGAAGACCACCGAGTTGCCGTCCGGGCTGATCGCCGCGCCGGTGCTCTCCTCGTTGCCCTCGTGGCCGGCGGAATCGGTGCTGATCAGGTCTACCCGGTGGGTCTTGCGGTCGTAGCGGAAGCAGTCGGCCTTGCGGTTGGTGTCGCCCGGCACCAGATCGCGGTCCTCGGAGGAGAACACCACCCAGCGGCCGTCGCCGGAAATCGCGGGGTCCATGCCGTCGACGTGCCCGAGTCGCTCCCGGCCGCCGGTCCGGGTGTCGTAGACGAACATCCCGCCCTGGTCGTCGGCAGTGCCGTCGGACACCTCGGGCACGCCGGCCGTGTAGACCACCGACCGGCCGTCGGCGCTGATCGCGGGGCTGTTGCCCTCGACCAGCGACCGGCCGTCCGGTGCCAGATCCAGGCGTCGGGTGCTGCGCGCGACCCGGTCCCGCAGGTAGACGTGGCGGGCCTTGTCGCTACCGACGCCGGACAGGACGTCGTCGGCCTCGGACACGAACGCCACCCAGCGGCCGTCGGCGGAGACCGACGGCGCGTAGGACTCGCCGTCGGCGCCGGTGCCCTTCGGGGTGGCGCTGACCAGGTCGATCTGCCCGGTCCGCATGTCGCGCAGGTAGACCTGGCCGTGCCCGCCGGAGACCAGGTTCGAGGAGTCGGAGTCGAACGCGATCCAGCGGCCGTCGGAGCTCATCGCGGGGCCGTAGCTGCGGCCCGGGAGCACCGTGCCCCGGCGATCACCGCTGACCACCACGGTGGAGCCGGAATGCTCGGCCGAGTTCGCGGGACGGACCCCGGCGCGGACATCGGGCGGCAGGGTCAGGGCGGAGAGTGCCGCGGCGAGCGTCGCCAAGACCGACCACAGCGCAAGACCGCGCCGGACGGGCCGCCGGGCCCGCCCCGATCGGCGCCGCGGCCGGTGTCGACGCCCGGCCTCAGGCGATTCGGCCGTTTCGCCGCTCACCGGACAATCGTAACTTCTTGTCGACACAGCCTTGGTCGACGCAGAGTTATGGTCCGATTTGTGAATTCCTCACATGGTCGGTCCCGGGCGGGCCTGGCCATCGTCGCCGTCGCCGGTCTGCTGCTGAGCCCGACGGCGCGCGCGGGCGCCGCGGACCGCGGGCCGATGGTCATCGCCCACCGCGGCGGCATGGTCGACACCCCGGAGTCGACGATCGCGGCATTCCGCCACTCGATCGCGGTCGGCGTCGACGGCATCATTTTCGACGTCCGCTTCACCAGCGACGGCGTCCCGGTCGTGCTGCACGACGAGACCCTGAACCGCACAACCGACTGCAGCGGAGCGATCGAGCGGACCAGCGCGGAGGAACTGCGGCGCTGCGACGCGGGAGCAGTCGACGACGATGCGTACGGCTTCCAGCACGTGCCCACCCTCGACCAGGCACTGGACTTCATCGCCGCACACTCGGCGACCGCGCGGGTGTTCATCCACTGCAAGGTCGTGCGCGACGGCGGGCAGGCCAAGGCCCTCGTCGACATGGTCCGCGACCACGGGCTGAACGTCTCGCCCCGGATGACCTACCTGGCCGACAGCACCGACTACCTGGGCCGGCTCTCCGACGCCGGAGCCGACCGGCTCGGGCTGGTGTTCCACTCGTGGAACAAGGATTTCGCGCTGAACAGCCACTACCCGGTGCTGCTGGCCTGGGACGTCTCGGTCACCCGGCAGGACGTCGAGCTCGCCGAGCAGCACGACCAACTGCTGATCGCCTCGGCGGGCCACCCGCAGTCGATGGATTCCCTGCTGCGGATGGGCGTTCCGGCGGTCTCGGTCGACGACCTGGACGATTCGATGCATCGGCTGGGTCGCGGCGGCCACGACGACGACCCCGGGGCCCCGATCGGGCTCTGACAGGCCCGCAGAACGACGCCCCGCGTATGAGAGAACAACGCTGCGATCATCGATGATCGAGGTGCGCGGCCCAGGGCGGCGGGGCCAGGCGCCGGACGCCGAAGCGGGCCAGGACGTCGTCCCGCTCGGCCGTCCAGCCTCGGGTGTGGGCCGTGACCGGCAGCGCGCACAACAGGTCCAGGCAGACGCCGACCTCGTAGGCGTTCCCAGCCGCCCGCGCGGCCTCCAAGGCGGCCAGCAGCCCGATCCGGACCCCCTCGTCGCCCTCGGGCTCCCGGGCCAGTGCCCGCGCGCGCAGCAGCAGCGGCCCCGGCGGCACATCGGTCCCGGGCCAGACGGCCTTGAGGACCACCTCGGCCTCGGCGCCGCGACCGGCCTGGGCCAGCGCCTCTGCCAGGTAGCCCCGGGCCAGGTTGGCGTCCTCCATCCCGTGGGCGGCCAGTTCGGCGACAGCGGACTCCAGCAACGCAACCCCGGCGGGCAGCCGGCCGGCCCGCGCCGCGGTGCGGCCGAGCAGCATCCGGGCGAAACCCGCGCCGCCGTCGTTGCCCGAGGCCCGCCAGACCCGGTAGGCCTCCGCCAACTCGACCTCGGCCGCGTCCCATTCCCCCTGGTCGGACAGCACCTCGCCGACGTTGCAGCGGGAGCAGGCCACGGTCTCCGCGTCGCCGGTCCGGGTGCCGAGCGCACCGCACTCCCGGTACAGCTCGACGGCCTCGTCCCACCGGCCGCCCCAGTAGGCGAACATGCCCAGGTTGTTCAGCACCCGCGACTTCTCCTCCAGGTCGCCGAGCCGGTCGTAGATGGCCAAGGCTTCCCGCGAGTGCACAGCCTCCGCGCCGCGGCCGAGCACCACCAGCGCCCAGTCGAGCAGATACCCGGCGTGCGCCCGGGCCCGGGCCGCGGTCTCGTCGACGTCGTCCCAGGCCAGCGCCAGGGCCTTGCGGCACAGCCGGACCGCGTCCACCGGCCGGCCTTGGTCCATCCGGTCGGCGGCCTCGGTGGCCAGCAGTCGGGCCCGCCAGGCGTCCGCCGTCGGCCCGCTGTGCTCGGCCAACAGGCGCAACCCCCGCCGGGCCCACCGGACGCCGGCGGCCGGGTGCCCGGAGCGGTGCGCCAACCGGGCCTGCCGGTGCAGCAGGCGGGCGCTGTGCATCGGGTCGTCGCCGACGGCCCGCCGGGCCTCGCGGTAGGCCCGGTCGGCCGGGCCGCTCTCCCCGGCCAGTCGCAGCGCCTCACCGAGGCCCTCCCAGACAGCGGCGAGCTCCGGCTGGGGCAGCCGGATCACCCGGGCGGAGTCCAGCGTGGCCCGGAACAGTCGCGCCGCGTCGCCCGGCGCGGCCCGCGCCAAGGCGCGCCGCGCCGCCTGCAGGGCCAACCCGAATGCCTCGGCGTCGTTCCCGGCAGCCCGGTGATGGGCGGCCAGCACACCCGGGTCGGTCGACCCGGCGGGGACGGCGGCCAGCGCCTGGGCCACCGCGGCGTGCAGCAGGCGTCGTTCGGCGTACGGCAGTCCGGCGTAGGCGACCTCGTGGACCAGGGGCCGGCCGAACCGGAACCGACCGTCACCGCCGGGCGCGACGAACCCGGCGAGCCTGCTCCACCGCTCGTCGGCGGCCGGCACGGCCAGCACGACGTCGGCCAGGCCGGCGCCGAATGCCGCGCCGAGCACGGCGGCGCGCCGCAGCAACGCCCGGTCGCCGGGCGGCAGCGCGTCGATCTGCGCCACGACCGCGGCCTGCACCGAGTCGGGCAGGTCGGTCCCCGCCGCGGCCGACAGGTCGAGCAGGAACTGCGGATTACCGCCGGAGCGGGCCACCATCTCGGCGACGAGGTGGCCCGGGATCGGTGCCTCCGCGGTGCGGGCGTGGACCAGGGCCAAGGACTCCTCGGCGGACAGCGGCGCAAGTTCGATAAGACGCTCGCCCACCGGGCCGGTGGCCGTGCGGGAGGCAACCACCAGCAGCCAGCACGAGGCGCCGAGGGCATCCCGCAGCGCCGCGAGCAGCCCTGCCGATGCCTCGTCCATCAAGTGGGCCGAGTCGATCAGCAGCAGGCTGGGCAGGGGCAGGTCGGGTTCCAGCAGTCGGAGCACCGCGGCGTGGGTGCGCAGGGCGCGGAACTGCGGGAGCAGGGCGGTGGTCACCGGGTTCGGTGCGACCTCCAGGCCGGCCACGTCCGCGAGCAGCGGCAGCAGATCGGTGACTCCCACCTGCGCGCAGCGTTCACTCAGCCGATCCAGTACGACCTCGGCCGAGTCGGTTGCGGTGCAGCCGAGCAGGCCGCGCAACAGCCTGTGCCACATCCCGTACGGGACGACCGAGGCGGCGGCCTCGCAAGCGACCCAGTACCGGCGGGCGCCCGCGCCGCCGGACACCTCCTCGAGCAGGCGGGTCTTACCGACGCCCGCGTCGCCGACGACCTCGACCAAGCCACCGCGACCGGCGACCGCGTCGGCCAACGCGGATCGCAACGTCGCCGACTCCGCGACCCGCCCGACCAGGGCCGGGCCCGCCGCCGCTGGGGCCGGGGTGGCCGAACGGATCGGCGCGCCGACCGCGAACGCCTCGACCGGCCGGATCTTTCCCTTGACCAGGAACGGTTCCAGCGGTTCGACCGCGAAGCGCGCCGCACATCGGTCGAGCACGGAACGACTGGCCAGCACCTGGCCGACCTGGGCCTTGCCCATCAGCCGGGCGGCGAGGTTGGTCGTGTCGCCCATGACCACGTAGGACCGGCGATAGCTGGGCCCGATCTCGCCGGTGAAGACCGGGCCGCGATTCACCCCGACCCGGATCGGCAATCGCCCCGGCGAGTCCATGATCTGACGTAGCGTCAGCAGGAGCCGTTCCTCGTCGTCACCGACGACCCGTGGGGCCCCCGCGGTGAACAGCAGCTTGCCGCCGTCGGCGTCGACGTCGGAGTCCAGGAAGCAGACCCCCCAAGAATCGACCGCTCGTTGGGCGCGCGCGACCAGCTCGTGCAGCGCATCGGCGAGCGCCTCGACGCCGTCCTGCTCCAGGATCGCGTCGGTCCCGCGGAAGTGCAGGAACGCGACGGCGGCGCGGCGGTGCTCGGGCGCGGACCCACCGTCGGCGATGTGCGCGCGGACCGCGGTCGACAGTGCCCGGCGGACCGCCTCCGTCGGCGGCAACACCATCGGTCCGGCCAGGGCCAGGTCGGCCGTGAGCGGATCGGCCCGCAGCAGGAAGCAGTCCGCCACGGCCGGCCCGAGCACCCGCTTCGGCAACCGTGCCGCCGTGCTCGCACTCACCACGATCTGCCCGTTGTCGGCCAACGCCTCGGTCCGCACGATGCCCGTGGCTCCGCTGCCCACCACCAGCGGCTCCAGGTGCGATTCCCCAACCAGGAAGAACTGGTAGGCCCCGGAGTGGACCCCGACCGTCATCCGCAGCCGGACGGCGACCCCGGCAACGTCCATCGGGACCAGTGCCCGCAGCCGCTGCCGCATCCGGAACGCGGCGTGGCCGGCGCGCTCCGGATGCCGGTCGCCCTCGAAGAACAGCAGCAGCGCGTCGCCGCCGAACTTGATCAGGCTGCCGCCGTTGTCGTAGGCGACGCGCAGCAGCTGCTCGAAAACCCGGTTGATCGTCCCGACCAGCAGTTCGGCGCCCTCCGCGCCCCGGCGTTGCAGGCGCTCGGACAGGCGGGTGAACCCGGACAGGTCGGCGAACAGCATCGAGCCGTCGACCTCGCGGACCCGGGAGAACGGTTCGGCGGCGAGCTGCATCAGGACCCCGCGTGGCACGTAGGGGTCGAACTGCCGGTCCTCGCCCGGCACGGCCGCGCTCACCAGCCTCGCGGCGAGGCCGGTGTACTACCCCTGGTCACCGGCGTGCGCCGCGTCGCGGTCCCGAAGCCGGCGGGCCAGCACCGACATGACCTGCAGCGCCAGGTTCGGCGTGTGGCTGACGAGGTACAGGAACGTGTCGCGGTCCATCGCCGCGACCGTGGTCTGGGCGTCTGCCTTCGCCGTCAGGCTGCGCGGCGACCGGTCCACCAGCGCCATCTCGCCGAGCACCTCGCCCGGACCGACTACGCCGACGCGGTGGCCGCCCTTGTACAGGCCGATCTCGCCGGCGATCACGCCGTACATGTGCTCGCCCAGCTCGCCCTCGTGGAAGAGCACCTCACCGACGGGAAGCACACGGGTGTCGCGAGCACCCGAGAAAACCGCGGGCACGTCCATGTCGGCCACCTTCGAACAGCCCTCGATCCGGCCCGACGCCGGGGGCTTTGAGCGTACCCGTAACCCGGGACGGTTCAGACGAAGCGCGGGGGGCGCTTCTCCTTGTGCGAAGCCAGCCCCTCGGCAACCTCCGGCCCGGTGAACCCGAGGAACTCCAGGGCCAGCGAGCTGTCGAAGATGGACCCGGCCAACTGGCGGTACCAGGCGTTCAGCGATTGCTTCGTCCAGCGCAGCGCGGTCGGGGCGCCGGCGGCGAGTTCGTGGGCCACCTCGCGGGCGGTGGTCAGCAGGTCCTCGTCGGCGACGCACATCGAGACCAGGCCGATCCGCTCGGCCTCCTCACCGCTGAGAGGCCGACACGTCATCAGGTAGTACTTGGCCTTCGCCATCCCGCACAGCAGCGGCCAGCAGACCGCGGCATGGTCGCCGGCCGCGACCCCGAGCCGGGTGTGGCCGTCGATGATCTTCGCGGTGCGGGCGACGATCGAGACGTCGGCCAGCACACCGGCCACCAGGCCCGCGCCCACCGCCGGGCCGTGCATCGCCGAGACGACCGGCTTGGTGAAGTCGATGATGTTGTAGACGAGGTCCCGCGCCTCGCGCAGCGTCCTCGCGCGCGTGGCCCAGTCGGCCATGATCTTCTCGATCATCTCGAACGAGCCGCCGGCGGAGAACCCACGGCCCTCGCCGCGGAGCAGAACCGCGCGGACCGAGTCGTCGGCGTCCAGCTCCCGCCAGATCTCCGCGAGTTGGCCGTGCGCGGCCTCGCTCACCGCGTTCAGCTTCCCGGAGCTGAGCACGACTTCGGCGACACCGGAGTCGTCCGGGCCGTCGACGCGCAACTCGCTGAACCTGGAGTACCGACTCACGTTCGTCCTCCTCGACGATGCCCGCCCCGCGCAGGGCGCTTGGTGCCGGAACTTACCGGCGGGCCGCAGCCGCGCAGGTGGCAACCGTCGGGTCAGGCCACCAGGCCGGCGAGCGCGCCTGCCACGAGCATCGGGATCGACCGGCTGAACTCGACGAAGGGGGCCGGTGACTGCTGGCCTCGCGAGACCATGATGCAGCCCTCGATGCCGGTGACCACGAGCGTCGCGAGGTGGGCCGCCTGCGGCGCGTTGAAGTTCTTCTCCACCAGGGCGTCGGCGATCGAGGAAGTCCACACGTTGAAGGCGTTCTCGACCGCGGCGGCCAGCTCGGTCGTCTCGGCCTCGCCGGTGGCGATGATGCCCATCAACGGGCAGCCGAGCTCGTAGCCGGAATTCACCAGGCGCTTGCGGTGGTGCTCGACCAGGCGCTGCAGGAAAGCGGTCGCGTCCGGCTTGCGCGCCGCGATGTGCGCGACCAGCTCGGGCAGCTCCCGGGTGACCTTGGCGGCCACCTCCAGCGCCAGCTCCAGCTTGCCCTTGGGGAAGTGGTAGTAGATCGAGCCGCGTGGGGCATCGGCCCGCTCGACGACGTCGAGCATGGTCACGCCGTAGCCCCGGTGGCTGAGCAGTTCCTCGCCGGCACTCACCATCCGGGCCCGGACATCGGCTCCTCGAGCCATGACGCACTCCTCGCGCAGTGGCCGGGCACTGGCGGGGCCCGGGAAAATCTGTATGCAAGTCGCCTTAGATCGTAGCCTCCCCGGCGCTTTCGTGCGTTCGCCGCCGCAGGACACGTCCGGCCGCGAGCGACCGGCGGCCTCCACGGGTTCCCAGCAAGGACCGAGGCAGATTTCCTCCGCCACTCCGAAGGCCGGCTCAGCGTTCCTGGGTGATGGTTGGGGAATGCGCACCGTCGACCGCCCACTGCCCACCTCCGGCCTGGTTCGCGACCTCACCCCCGCCGAGGCCGCCACGTTCTGGCGCGACGGCGCCGTGATCGTGCGCGGCGTCCTCCCGGCCGACTGGGTGGCGGCGCTGCGAGCGGCGACCGACGACCTGATGGCCGACCCGAAGATCCCGGCGGTCGACTACGCCGGCGACGGCGGGCCGCGGTTCTTCTCGTTCACCTACGCCTGGAAGTACCACGAGACGTTCCGCGACTGGGCGCTGCGTGGCCCGCTGATCGACCTCACCCGCCAGGTGCTCCCGGGAGCCCGCTCGCTCAACTTGTTCTTCGACCAGATCTTCGCCCGCGAGGCCGGCTCGTCGAAGAGCACGCCGTTCCACCAGGACGAGCCGTACACCCCGCTGGCCGGGTCGGACCACTGGTTCCGGCACTGGGTCCCGCTGGACGTCGTCACCGGGCGCACCGGCGCGGTGCACTACCTGCGCGGCTCGCACCGTGGCCCGATCTATCGGGCCCGCAGCTTCGACACCTCGAGCGTCATGGCCGACCGGTACGACCGGTCGGCGGACTTCCTCGCGCTGCCGGACTTCGCCGCCGACTACGCCGCCCACGACTGGTTGATCGGCGAGGTCGAGCCGGGCGACGTCATCCTGCACCACCCCGGGACCGTGCACGGGTCGCTCCCGGCCACCGACCCGGCGCCGCGCCGTGCGGTGACCACGATCTACGCCGACGAGACGGTCCGCTGGCATCCGCACCCCGGGAATGCCTTCCACAACGACGCCCTGATGGGCCATCAGCCAATTCCGGACCTGGCTGCCGACTCCCCCATCGACTGCGACCTGTTCCCCCGGGTCTGGTCCGCGCAGGCCTGAGCGCCGGGCACAGAAGGTCCAACGACCGTTCCCCCATGGCGCCGCCCCGGCCCCTCCCGCCCAATGCAGGCGTGCTCCCGTTCGCCTGCGCCGGGCGGGAGAAGGAGGCTCCCGGGGCGACAGACCGCAGAGTCGAATCCGGACGCTGGAGACAGATCCGAGAAAGCGGTCGCCCGAAATGTTGCCGGCTCAACTTGAGATACGGCTGAAGAAACTCGCCTGCCGGCAATTATTAGGTTCGGGTCGATCCCGGTCCTTCTGACGCCACGTCAGATAAGAGTCAGTCCTGCCCGAACCGCTGTTCGTCCAGAGCCCGACGCACCGCGGAGCGTTGGGCCGGCAGCAAGCGCTGGCCGAGCGAGCGGAAGCGGGTCTCCAACTCGTCGAGGTCCCAGCGGACGCCGGTGATGGTCGGGAACGGCGCCTCGTCATCCCGCGCGGCACCGGCGACGAGCATGGTCTCGTTGATCCACGGGTCGTCGAGGAACATGCTCCCGAGCAGGGCGTTGCGGCGGCAGGCGATCATGTCGCCCGGGTTCCGGGTGATGCGATAGGGCTCGGACAAGGTTGGCTCCCCCACTGGTCGTGCTGGACACAACCAGTGTCGAAGCCGGACGAGCCCGGTGGAATCGATCGGAGAGCCGGCCGCGCATGGCCCGAACGGACGAGGCGGCGCCGCCGATCGGGTCGAACCGTCGGGGCGATCCGGAACTGCTCGACAGGCAGCGCCCGATCGGTCACTCTGAGCACGATGCGTGGATTGATCGAGCTCTCGCTCATGGTGGCCGTGCTGGCCGGCGCCGTGGCGTACGTCTGCGCCTACGACCGCGCCCGGTTGTCCATGCCACAGCGGCAGGCGCGCAAAGCCGCGCTGGCAGCCACGCCCGGTCCGATCATCTTCTACCTGGCGTTGGGCGCGGTCGTCTCATTCGCCGTGCCCTACTTCGTCGAGCACTGATCCCGGGTCAGGTGCGCGCTCGCCACCGCAGGTAGGCCCGCCATCCGCCGTGCCGGGTGATGTCGACAGCGTCGGCATCCAGTCGCTGCGCGACGAACCCGGGCACCGTCGTCGCGTCGTCCAACGTCACCGGACCCAGCGCGAGCGGCGCGGCCACCTCGGCCAGCAGCGCGCCGACCGCCCCGACCGGCAGGTCCCAGACCTCGACCTCGATCCCGCCCGCCGGGCCGGCGGGGTCCGCGACCAGGCCGGGACGCGGGAACGGGCCGGGCACCTCGAACAAGCGGTACCCACCGGCGGTGCGCGCCCTGGTGTGCAGGCGCCCACCGAGCCGCACCAGGTCCGCGTTGCGGGGTTGGCCGGTCAGATGAGCCCCGGCCACGGCGAGCAGCGCCCGCGTGGCCGGCGCCGCCGCAGGTTGCTCGCCGACCCACCGCGCGGCCAGGTCGAGCAGCGGCCGGTCGGCGAAGGCCGGCGCCAGCAGTTGCACGCCGAACGGCAACCCGTCAACGCGTTCGCCGGCCGGGACGGCGACCGCGCACAGATCCAGCAGGTTGACCATGTTCGTGTACGTCCCGAGGCGCGCGTTGACCCCGATCGGGTCGGTGGCCACCTGCGCCAGCGTCGGATGGCACGGGGTGACCGGCAGCAGCAGGGCATCGATACCCAGATACAGCTCCGCTGCCACCGCCCGCAGTGCCGCCAGGCGGTCGAACGTCGCGAACACCTCGGCGGCGGAGGCCGCGGCGCCGCCCAGGACGATCTGACGGACCGTCGGATCCAAGTGCG
Source organism: Sporichthyaceae bacterium (assembly GCA_036269075.1). Taxonomy (NCBI): domain Bacteria; kingdom Bacillati; phylum Actinomycetota; class Actinomycetes; order Sporichthyales; family Sporichthyaceae; species Sporichthyaceae bacterium. Next base: position 39,402 of record DATASX010000100.1, on the reverse strand, counting down.
GACCGGCGTCCCGCAGCTCGTGCCCGAAGGCGGCGTAGCGCTCGGCGACGAAGGCCGGGTGGTAGAGCAGTTCGGCGGCGGCCAGGAATGCCGAGACGTCGACCGGAACCAGATGCGCCAGCGTCGAGGCCTGCGCCAACGCGCCGTGCCACGCCTCCCGGTGCGCAGACTCCAGGTCGAGCTGACCGGCCGGGACCCCGATCACCCGCATCCGGTCGGCGATGCCCACCGGCGGCATCGGCGGGACCGCCCGGGACCGCGGGTCGCGCGGATCCGGACCGACGAGCACCTCGAAGGCCGTCCGGGCCGCGCTCACGGTCCGGGTGAACCAGCTGACACAGTCCAGCGACGGGCACGCCGGAAGAACCCCGGTGGTCGGCACCAGGCCCCGGGTCGGCTTGGTCCCGACGATCCCGTTGAACGCCGCCGGCACCCGTCCGCTGCCGGCGGTGTCGGTGCCCAGCGCCAAGGGGACTACGCCGGCGGCCACGGCCAACGCGCTGCCCGAACTGCTGCCACCGGCCACGTGCGCGCTGGACCGGATGCTCGAGCACGGCCCGTACGGCGACCGGGTCCCCACCAGCCCGGTCGCGAACTGGTCCAGGTTCGTCTTGCCGATCGGCACCGCACCCGCGGCGACGAGCCGGGCCACCGCGACCGCGTCGGACTCTGCCGGGGTGGTGCGTTTCGGGCAGCCCGCCGTGGTGGGCAGCCCGGCCACGTCGATGTTGTCCTTCACTGCGAAGGGGATCCCCCGCAGCGGACCGTCCGGGACCGGACGGTCCAGGCGGTCCGCGTCGACCATGGACAGGAACACCGGCCCGTCCAGGCACACGGCGGCACGGTGTGCATCGCGTGGCTCGCGGTGGGGCGCGAACGCGGTGTTCACCTGGCCCACCGTTCCCGTTCGGCGTCGAAGGCGGCCCGGCGGCGGGCCCGCAGCCCGGCGATCTGGGGCGCATGCGCCTGTTCCAGTGCGTCGACCTCGGAGAGCGCGAACGTCGCCGCGCGGATCTCCAGGTCCAGCCGGCCGGACTCGACGCCCGCACGCAGGTCGAGCAACTCGTCGGCCGACACCGGCCGGAACCGCAGCCGGTCGAACTGCCGCAGCAGCCACGGAGGATCGGAGGAGCCGGGCAGGTGCCGCCAGACCGGCACGGTGCGGCCGACCAACTGGTACCCGCCGGGGCCCTCCATTCCGTACACGCACAGGTAGATCCCGCCGATGCCGACAGCATTCTGCGGGGTCCAGGTGCGGGCCGGGTCGTACTTGGTGGTGACCAGGCGGTGCCGTGGGTCCATCGGCACCGCAACCGGCGCACCGAGATACACGTCGCCGAGCCCGACCACCAGGTAGGTGGCCGAGAGCACGACGTCGAAGACGTCCTGACGGTCCGTCAGATCGTTGATACGCCGAATGAACTCGACGTTGTCCGGACACCAGGGGGCGTCCGGGCGGACGCCCCGGGCGTACCGGTCCATGGCCTCGTGGACCGCCGGGTCGTCGAGGCAGATCGGCAGCGTCACCTCGCGGACGGCCAGTTCGCGTGTGCGCGGGTCGGGAACGTCCGCGGCCAGTTCGGCCAGGTGCTCGGCGACCGCGCGGACCGCAGCGGGACCGCCGTGGACCCGGACGAGCATCGAGCGGACGCCCTCGGTGAGCTCGACGATCTCGCTGCGGCCCGTGCCGCGTACCGCCTGTGCCAACAGATGCACCCAGACCCGCACACCCAGGTCGAGCTCCGGGCGGCCGGCCTCGAGCAGCAGGTGATGGTCGCCGGCTCGGCGGATCACCAACCGCGGTGCGTGTCCGGCAGCGGGCCGGTCCAGCAGCACGACCTCATCGGCCCGGGCCGGGATCGGCACCGGTGTCGCGATCGGGCGGTCGGCCACCGCCGCCTCGATCGCGACGGCCGCCGCGGTCCGGGGGTCGGCCAGCAGCGCGGCGCGGGCGATGTTGGCGGCGCTCGCCGCCGCCTCGTCGACCGGCACCAACCGGACCCGGTCGGCCGGGCGCAGTTGGGCGAGCATCCAGCGGTCGGCGGCGATCACCACGGCCGGCACCACGAAGCCGCCGAGGCTGGGCCCGTCCGGGCCGACGATCACCGGGGTGTCCCCGGCGAGCATGATCCCCCCGATCGGATAGGCGCTGTCGTGGATGTTCGACGGGTGCAGGCCGGCCTCCCCGCCGTCGCGGCGCGCCCAGCCCGGGACCGGTCCGACCAGTCGGATCCCGGTGCGGTCGGCCCGGTGGTCGACCGTCCACGTCGCGGCGAACAACTCGGCGACGCCTGCCTCGGTCAGGTGCTCCGGGGCGCCGTGCGGGCCGGGAAGCACGCGCAGCGTCCACTCGGCGGTGAACCGCGGCAGCACCGGGGCCACGTCCAGCGGGGCGCCCACGTTCTCCGTGCGCCCGACCGGCAACTCGTCGCCGACGGCCAGCGCCCGTCCGGCGTGACCGCCGAACTTCCCGAGCAGGAAGGTGGACCGGCTGCCGAGAACGTCGTCGACGACCAGTCCGCCGGCCACCGCAAGGTAGGACCGCATTCCCATCGGCCCGCACGGGCCCAGGTCGAGGACGGCGCCGGATCGGGCCACCTCGACGACTCCCGGCCGGATCCGCCGCCCGTCCAGGCTAGCCGCGGGCGCCGCACCGGCCACGCAGAACAGGGTGCGTTCGGTGAAGCGGAGCACCGGCCCGGTCAGGACCGCCTCCAGTCCGGCCGCCCGGGCGCAGTTGCCGACGGCGACGTTCGCCAACGCGAACGACAGGTCGTCCCAGGCGCCGGACGGCGGAACGCCGACGTCCCACATGCCGGGCCGACCACCGAGGTCCTGAACGGTGGTCTGGACACCCGATGACAGCACCGCAAGCGTGGCGGGTCGCACGGTCGCCGAGCGTTCGGCGACCGCGAGGGTCGGGCGGGTCATGCCTGCCACCACCCCAGCAACCGGATCGGCGTGGGATTCCAGCCGTTGCACGGGTTGTTGAGCTGCGGGCAGTTGCTGATCAGGACGAGCACGTCGCGTTCGGCGCGCACCTGCACGTACTTGCCCGGTCCCGAGAGCCCGTCCGCGAACGTCAGTGCCCCCGCGGGGGTGAGCGGGACGTTCATGAAGAAGTTGACGTTGTGGCCGAGTTCCCGGGCCCCGATCCCGAACGGTGCCCCGTAGCGCAGGAACGTCTCGCGGCAGGCGTGCTGGTGGCGGGTGTGACTGCCGTACCGGATCACGTTCGACTCCTGCGAGCAGGCGCCCCCGACGGTGTCGTGCCGGCCGCCGGTGTCGGCGCTGATCGTCACCAGGAGGTCGCCGCGGTGCGAGAGCAACTGCGATCCGGTGGTGAGGTAGACCGCGCCCTGCTCGCGGATCGTGTCGGTCGCGCTGTAGCGGTTGCCCAGGTCGAGGGCGTCGTAGAAGAGCGTGTCCGCGGCCTGGTTGCCGCACAGGTCGACGATCCGGAACTCACCGCCGGCCGGGATCACACCGGCGAACCCGTCGCCGGCCTGCACGACGCGATCGAGCGCGGCGTCCGCGTCGCGCAGTTCCACCGCGGTTTCGACGACGGCGGTCATGCGAACACCGCGCGGGCCGCCTCGATCGCGCGTGCGCTCTCCGCCCGGAAAAGCATCGAGGGATCGTCCGGGGCGACCGGGTCGGCCGGTCGGATCTGCGCCGACACCGGGCCCGGCGCGCAGTCCGGGTCCATCGGGTGCGGGGCGGTGGACAGCACGACCAGCAGGTCCTGCTCGGCCCGCAGACTCACCCAGTCGTCGGCCGCGGCGTGCCCGGCGACGAAGTGCAGGCTGCCCCGGTCGTCGTCGGCCACCGCGACCTTGCTGAAGAAGTTCACGCAGGCATGCAGGTCCGCCTCGCCGCGCCCGTGCTTGCGCAACTCCGACAGCAGCCCGGCGCGAGCCGACCGGCGCCACTCGTTGCGGTGCTCGGCGTAGTCCGAGCGCCCGAACCGCTCGAGGTGCCGGTCGAGACTGTGTCCGCACAGTGCGTCGTGCCAGTCCAGCGAGGAGCCGGTCACGCAGGCCAGGGCCGCGCCCCGGTCGGACATGAGCACCATCGGTGCGCGCACGCACGCCGACATCTGGGCCTTCAACGTGTCGGGCACGTTCAACCGGTCCACGTCGCCGGCGGCGAACAGCAGGACGGAGCAGTTCACCGCGTTCTGACGAGCCGTCAGAACGAGTTCCCGACCGGAACGCAGCAGTACCGACCAGGCGGCACCGCCCGGAACCTCGTGGGCGACCAAGGTGCTCACGCTCCACCGCCGTACCACACGGCGCCGTTGACGATGACGACCTCGTCGGTGCCGCGGGCCCTCGCCTCGGCCCGCCGCTTCTGCTCCCGCTGCTCCAGGTAAGCCACCGATCCCACGGCCGCGGTCCCGGCGAGGAACAGCACGGGGAACCAGTGCAGGTACCACAGGGTGCCGAAGACCGTCGCCCGCGGCCAGCCCAGGTTCACGGCCATGCCCAGGCCCCAGGCCACCGCGCATCCGTTGACCAGCGGACCCCACTTGCCCAACGAGAACAGCGGTCCGTCGTCTGCAGAGGCTTCGCCGATGCTCGGCCAACCGCGCAGTCGGCGGATGAACAGCGGCACGGTGACCATCAGATAGGCCACGTACAGCAGCATGATGCAGATGCTGGCCAGGGCCAGGAACAGTTGTGCGTTGCCGACGTTCACCACGAGCAGCAGCGCGGCCAGGACGCCCACCAGCACGGCCGGACGGATCGGCGTTCCGGTTCGCGGGTTCACCCTGGCCAGTCCGCCGGAGAACGGCAGCATCCGGTCGCGGGCCATCGAGAAGATCATTCGGGTCGTCGCGGTCTGGATCGCCAGCGTGCAGACCGAGATCGCGATCGCGACGTCGACCAGGAAGATCCGGCCGAGCACGCCGCCGAGGCGGTCCATCAGCACATAAGGCAGGCCCTTGGTCGGGTCGCCCAGGCTCCCGTCGCTCAGGCTGGGCGCGGCCATCAGCGTGGCCAGCAGCATGAACGCGCCGCCGAGGCCGCTGACCGCGACCGCCCGCAGGATCGTGCGCGGCGCGGTGCGCCGCGGGCTCTTCGTCTCCTCGGACAGTTCAGCCGCACTGTCGAATCCGACGAGGACGTAGGCCGCCATCAGCGCCGACACGACAAACGCCGAGAAGTACGCGGTTCCCTGCGGCATCCCGGCGCCGCGGTGGATCACGACGGACGGGCCACGCTCGGCGCGGGCGAACAACGCAATGCACAGCAGGACCACGCCGACCAGTTCGCAGGTGACGCCGATGCTGTTGATCCGCGACATCACGTTGACCCCGAGGGCGTTGACAACGGTGGTCAGCACCAGCAGCAGGCTGCCGAGCAGTACCGCGTTGTGGGTCGGGTTGGGCAGGATCTCGAATCCCGTCCACAGGGCGGGCAGCACGATCTGCAGCGCGATCGCGGCTGCGGCCAGGGTGACCACCTGCGCGACCAGCATCAGCCAACCGGCGGCCCAGCCCCAGATCCGCCCGCCCAACCGGGTCGCCCATTGGTAGATGCACCCGGAGATCGGGTACCGGGCCGCCAGTTCGGCGAAGCACAGCGCGACCAGCATCTGGCCGACGAAGACGATCGGCCACGTCCAGAAGAACGTCGGGCCGCCGAAGCCGAACCCGAACGAGAAGAGCTGGAAGACCGTGGTCAGGATCGAGACGAACGAGAAACCGGCGGCGAAGGAGCCGTAGCTGCCGATGGTCCGGTGCAGCTGTTGCACGTAACCGAACTGTGCGAGGTCGTTCGTGTCCGACCCGGCGCCGCTGTCCACGACGTCCGGTGCGGGAGTGATGATCGACATGGAGTGGGCCCCCGATGTGAATGGCCCGAAACCAGCACAGCCCGGGCCGACGTGGCCTCCCGGGCTTTTCTCCCGCCGTGGAGCGGGACGACGTCCCGCCTGCATCTCTCGGACCAGACCCGCCGGTCGAAGCCGGCGACGGAACCCTAGACGCGCCCCGCCTTGCGGCGGGTCATGACGAAGTCAACGACCAAGCTGTTGCATCCGGAGCACTTATTTGTGAACCTCCGGTTTCGCGTCCCGCACCTCCTGGGTGCGCACGCGTGCGCACCCAGGCTCGGCGGTACCCAACCCGACGCGTCGCACGGCCCGGGCGATCGGGCTGCCGGACCGAACTATCAGGTCCAGATCGACCGAGGCGGCCACGGCGCGCAGCATCTCCAGGGCGCCGCGGTGCAGCCCGTCCAGCGCAGTCAGGTCCAAGCGGCACCGACCGTGCCGGGCGGCCCGGCCGACGGCAGCGGTCAACTCAGCCTCGCAGGCTCGCGAGACATGGCCGCGCAGCACGACGATCTGCGGATCGCGCGCGTCCGCGACGATCGCGACGTCGCCGAACATCGGGCCCCCGCTTCGTGCCGATCAGTACCGGCGCCAGGAATCTCGCCAGGATGGCAGCCGCCGGGGCACCCGCCGGGGCACCATCTCTTCCGGCTCCTCGGTCGGCCACCGACGACGGACGGCGCGCGGGCGACGGGCGAGAACTCGTACTCGCGCCATGGCACGACCCTTTCTCCGATGACGAGGATGACCGCGTCGGGTTCCTACCCAGCGGACGCGGTGGCCCAACCACCGATCGGGAAAATTCCCCCGACCGGGGCTATCCCTTGCGTTCCGCGGCGCCGGCGCGAACCCCGGCCTCGACCCGGTCGCCCAGGTGCTTGTCCACGTGGCGCCAGTAGTCGAAGGCGCGCTGGAGCACAGACTCACTGACGCCGTCGAGCAGGTGCCCGACGATGTTGCCGACCAGTCGGTCCCGGGCGGCGTCGTCGAGTACGTCCCGGACCATCGTGCCCGCCTGTCCCCAGTCGTCATCGTCCGACCGCAGGGTGTACGCGGTGCGGACCATCTCCCCGTCGGAGGACCACACCGCGAGTTCCGGGTAGGTCTCGCCGTCGGCCCGCGGTCCGCCGTACGAGTTCGGTGCGTAGACCGGGTCGCGCACCGGGTCCATGCGCATTGCCCCGTCCTTCGAGTACGAGTGCACCGGGCACTTGGGCCGGTTGACCGGGATCTGCTGGTAGTTCACTCCCAGTCGGGCCCGGTGCGCGTCGGCGTAGGCAAATCCGCGGGCCAGCAGCATGCGGTCCGGGCTCAGCCCGGTGCCCGGCACCAGGTTGTTGGGCTGGAACGCGGCCTGCTCGATCTCGGCGTGATAGTCCGTCACATTCCGGTCCAACGTGAGCCGACCCACCTGGTGCAACGGATAGTCGCCGTGCGGCCAGACCTTGGTCAGGTCGAAGGGGTTGAAGCGGTAGGAGGTCGCATCCTCGAACGGCATGATCTGCACGTAGAGGGTCCAGGACGGGAACTGCTTCGCCTCCAGGTGCTCCCACAGGTCTCGCTGGTGGTAGTCACCGTCGGTCCCGGCCATCTCGTCCGCCTCGTCCTGGGTCATGAACTCGACGCCCTGGTCGGTGTGGAAGTGGTACTTCACCCAGAACCGTTGCCCGGCGGCGTTGATCCACATGTAGGTATGACTCGAGTAGCCGTTCATGTGCCGCCAGCTACGCGGGATCCCGCGGTCACCCATCAGCCAGGTGACCTGGTGCGCCGACTCGGGCGACAGGGTCCAGAAGTCCCACTGCATGTCGTGGTCGCGCAAGTTGTTGCCGGCCCGCCGCTTCTGCGACCGGATGAAGTGCTGAAACTTCATCGGGTCCCGGATGAAGAACACCGGGGTGTTGTTCCCGACCAGGTCGAGGTTTCCCTCTCCGGTGTAGAGCTTGATCGCGAAACCGCGCGGGTCCCGCCAGGTGTCGGGGCTGCCCCGCTCCCCGGCAACGGTGGAGAACCGGGCGAGCGCCTCGGTCCGGGTACCCGGCGCGAAGACCTGGGCCTTGGTGAACCCCGACACGTCGTCGGTCACCTCGAAGAACCCGTGGGCGCCGCCGCCCTTGGCGTGCGGTTGGCGCTCGGGAATCCGCTCGCGGTTGAACTGCGCCATCTGCTCGATCAGGTAGTGGTCCTGCAGCAGGATCGGCCCGTTCGGGCCGACGGTGAGCGAGTGTTCGTCGCTGGCGACGGGCACTCCCGCGTCGGTCGTGGTGGCCGGGCGGTGATCGCTTCGAGTCGTCATCATGTTCCTTCCGGGGTTAGGATCTCGGAGCAACTGACGGGCCGTCAGGAACGGCCGGGTTCAAGCAGGTCGGTCAGCGGGACGCCAGGGTCGGCCAATCGGTCGCGGTCGAGCGGACGTCGTTCGGCGATCAGCGCGCGGATGGTGTCGTTGACGTCCCAGACGTTGACGTTCATCCCGGCGACAAGTCGACCTGCGGGGTCCTGCCAGAACGCGATGAACTCTCGCCCGGCCAGGTCTCCGCGCACCACGACGCGGTGCTTGCGGTCGGGCATCAGGTACCCGCCGTACTCCATGCCGAGGTCGTACTGATCGGTGAAGAAGTAGGGCACCGCGTCGTGCACCGCCCGCCGGCCGAGGATCGCCGCCGCGGCGGTCTCCGGTTGGTGGTGCGCGTTGTCCCAGTGCTCGACACGCAGCGGGCAGCCGTACAGCGGATGGTCCGCGCGGGCGACGTCGCCGACGGCGTACACGTCGGGTGCGCTGGTGCGCAGGCCCGCGTCGGTGCGGATGCCGTCCTCGACGGTGATCCCAGCCCGTTGCGCCAGTTCGGTGTTCGCAGTCGCGCCCACCCCCAGCACGATCAGGTCGCCCGACAGGCGAGTGCCATCGGCCAGCCGGACACCGGTCGCGAATCGGTCCCCGGTGATCGCTGACACCTCGACACCGACCCGCAAATCGACCCCCTGCTTGCGGTGCAGATCGGCGAACACCGGCGCCATCCACTCGCCGAGCACACGCATCAACGGCAGCGGCGCGGTCTCCAGCACGGTCACCGGAAGCCCGACGGCCCGCGCGGCCGCGGTCACCTCCAGCCCGATCCAGCCGCCGCCGATCACGACGACGCGATTCGCCTCGGCCATCCGGTCGCGCAGGCGGTCGCTGTCGGCAAGGGTGCGCAGGCACAGCACGCCGGGCAGGTCCGCCCCTGGCAGGTCCGGGCGCTGGGGGGTGGCCCCGGTGGCCAGGACCAGTTGGTCGTAGCCGATCGCCTCGCGCGGTCCCAACTTCACCTGACGGCTGCCGAGATCAATCTCACTCACGGCGCTGCCGACGAGCAGTCGCACGTCACGCTGGTCGTACCAGCGCAGGTCGTGCAGGAACACCTCGGCCAGTCCGCTCTTGCCCTGCAGGTAACCCTTGGACAGCGGTGGGCGGTCGTAGGGCAGTTCCGCCTCGGCGCCGATCAACGTGATCGGCTCGGCGTAAGCACCATCCCGCAGTGCTGCGACGGTCGCCGCGCCGGCGGCGCCGCCACCCACGATCACACAACCAGCCGCTGGTGCCATCTCGGCCTCCTTTCCGTGCCGCGGCACCCCGACCGCCGAAACACCCGCTGAACAGCCGCTACCCGCCTGCAGGACGCAGCCACACGCCACGTCCGGCCCGAATCGGACATGAGGTCGGTGGATCCTCAGCTCTTGCGCGGTACGTCGCCCCGCCAACCGCCGGACTCCTGACCGCGCTGCTCGATGAACTCCTTGAAGCGCTTGAGATCGTGCTTGACCTGTCGGTCGTCGGTACCGATCAACGCACCTACGTGCTCGGCGACACCTTCCGGCTTCCAGTCCAGCTGCGCGGTGACCCGCGCGCTCGAGTCGGACAACCTGTGGAAGGTGATCACGCCGGCGTGCGATCCATCGGCGCTGCGCCACGCCACCCGCTCGTCCGGGTGCTGTTCGGTTATCTCGGTCTCGTAATCACGTTTGACACCGTCCACCGAGATCTCCCAGCGCAGATGGGTGTCGTCCAACTGGGTGATCGACTCGACCCCTCCCATGAACCGCGGGAACTCCTCGAACTGCGTCCACTGGTTGTAGGCCACGTGCACCGGAACCTCGACATCGACCGACTGGGTGACCGAAGTCATCCGATTCTCCTTTTCCTGGGGGCAAATTTCCTCACCCCGGGGGCTACCCCAGCCCGGCGGACGAACCAGCACCGCAGCGATCGGTGCCCGCGTCGAGCGGCCGACCTCGGGTAGTCCGGGCACATGACGACGCCTCCCGCACCTCCCGTCGACCCGAGGCCGCCGCGACCCGGTCCCGGGCCCGACCCGGCGCCGCCGCGCCCGACGCCGCCGATGCCCGGACCGGGGCCGGACGGCCCGGGCCCGGCGCCGCTCCCCCCGCAGCCCGACCTGCCCTGATCCCGTCCACGCTGTCCGCTGACGGCCCCTCAGAAGGTCGCTGCGCCGACGACGCTGACGGTTCGGACAGCCTTCCTGGCGGGTAGCCACGCCACCAAGATCCGCCAAGACGGAGAGGCTGTCGATGTTGTTGCGGACCGCTGTGACCACGCGGCACCGGGCGAGCGGCGACCACCCCTACCGCTGGGGCTTGCTGGTCGCGCTCGGCGGCCTCACCGGCTGGATCGTGTTCCTGGCGATCGGCGAAGCCCGCCAGGAACTGCTGCTGATCGCGATCGCGCTGGTGCTGGCTCTCGGCCTGGACCCGGTCGTGATGCGGCTGACCCGACGGGGCATGTCCCGCGGGTGGGCGGTCGCCACGGTCGCATTGACGGGTTTGGCCCTCGTCGTCAGCTTCCTGGCCTGGATGGTGCCGACGCTGGTCGACCAGGCCGAGGCCTTCACCCGACAGTTCCCCGCCTACCAACGCCAGTTGCAGGACCACAGCAACGTGCTGGGCCGCCTGAACGCCAAGTACCACGTGCTGGACTCGATCCGGTCCAAGGTGAGCCAGGGCGGCAGCGGATCGATCGTCGGCGGGGTGTTCGGCGCGGGAAAGATCGCGGTGAGCGCGGCCGCCGCCGCGGTGCTGCTGATCGTGCTGACGTTGTACTTCCTGGCCGGGCTGCCCCAGCTCAAGCAGTTGTGCCGACGGCTGGCGCCGGCACCGCACCGCGACCGGGCCTCGGAGTTGACCGACGAGGTGTGCAAGCGGGTCGGCGGTTACGTCCTCGGCAACGCCTTGACGTCGTTGATCGCCGGCGCCGGCACGTTGGTCTGGGCCCTGGCCTTCGGCCTGCCCGACGCGGTGCTGCTCGCCGTGATCGTGGCGGTGCTGGACCTGGTCCCGGTAGTGGGTTCCACCGTGGGCGGCACCTTCGCCGCGCTGCTCGGGTTGACCGTCAGCGTGCCGGTGGGGATCGCCACGGCCGGCTTCTACATCGCCTACCGGGTTCTTGAGGACTACCTGATCGTGCCCCGGGTCATGGGCCGGACCGTCCAGGTCGACGGCCTGCTCACCGTGGTGGCGCTGATGATCGGCGGCGCCGTCCTCGGGATCGTCGGGGCATTGCTCGCGATCCCGGTCGCGGCCACCGTGAAGTTGCTGCTCGACGAGGTCCTGTTCCCCGAGCTGGACCGGGCCGGCAGCCCCGGCGAAGACGTGGCTGTGGTCCCCGTCGGGTTGGTGCCCGCCGAGCCCGTCGCGGTCGGGCACCGCAAGCAGTCTCTGACACGTCGGCTGGCCGGTCCGGCTGGGCTGTTCGGGATCGGCGTGCTGACCGGACGCCGGCGGAAGAACTGAGCTTCTCCCAGCCGGGCCGGGTCAGTGTCCGCCGAGCGCGTTTCCGGCCTTGACCCCGCCGTCCTTGACGGCGTTGCCGGCGTCCTGGGCGCCGCTCTTCACGGCATCGCCGGCGTCCGAGGCGCCTTGCGAGGCCTTGTCGCCGATGTTGTGCGCGGTCTGCGCCGCGCTGCCGCAGCCGGCGAGCAGCAGGGCGGACGCAGCGGCGGTTGCCGCTACCCGCGCTGCGGCGGTCCGGCGGCGGGTCGATTCGGTGTTCCTCATCGTCGGTCGGTCTCCTGTGGGCACGGGTCGGGTGGGTTACTGACCCGACGTCAGCTTCGAGTCAGCCCCCTGGACACGACGTGGGCCACCGCCAGCACCAAGCCCACGATCAGGCCGAGCCAGAGGATGTGGGCCACGAAGCCCAGACCGCCGAACAGGATCAGCACCAGCAACGCGACGACTAACAGCACGATGGACCTCCGATAAGTTGGGAGGCCGAGCCTCAATCCGGCCTCCCTGCGTCGGCGGCATAACTTCCCGGTTCACCTGCCGACGAAACAAGCAGGCCGGGCAGCGACTCCGGACTCCGGCCGGTCAGACGCGGGCGGCGTAGACCCGGTCGCGGTTGCGCAAGAGGGTCGCCACCAATTCCTCGGGTTCGGCGACGGTCACGGTCAGCCCCGGGTGCTTCAGCAGGCCGGTCGGCTCGAACCCCGGCACCGGGGTGCGGAAGCCGATGCAGACACCGTGCAGCCCGTTGGTCGCGAAGGTGAGCCCGCGGTCGGCCAGCGACAACCGGGCCGGCCCGGCCACCCGAACGAACTCATAGGGACCGGTGACCCGCGCCCACTCCACGTTGGTGGTCGGAGTGCGCAGCGACCACGGCCCGAACCGGACTCGCAGTTCGTCGTCGACATCGACCCAGGCCGTGGCGGGCAGGATGCCCCAGACGGCACTCGCCACCAGATGCATCGGGCTGAAGTCGAACTCGAACCTGCGCGTCTGCGCGCTCATCCCTCTCCTCCCAGGTCGGGCCGCAATCGTCCCACCGTACGAAGTCGGGGACGATCGCGCTCGACGGGTCAAGCCTGAGGGGACCGAAGTCCCGCGTCAACGACGAGGGGCCCTGGACCGGAACGGTCCTAGGGCCCCTGGACGCAACCGGAACCGAGGTTCCGGCGCGCTGCTCGCGAGGCCGATTCCCCAACCGGTCGCCCGCATGTCGATCGTCCGCGACCGACCGCCCCACCCCGGGACGATCCGGTCCCACACCGTGATCCCGCACCGCAGCACCCAGTGAACCCGGCGACGCCAGGGCCGCCCAGGGTCCAAAGTCCCGACGCGCCGACGACCGCGAGCACCGGTCCGGAGGATCCCGGGATCGACCGATCGGCCGGCCCGCGCGGGACCTTGGCCTCTATCGACGGCACCGTCCCGGACCGATGCTGCCGACGAGGGAAGTTCACAACAGCAGGGAGATTCTCGGTGGCTCGCATCCTTGTCGTCGACGACGACCGCGACATTCTTGAACTGGTCCGCATACATCTGCAGCGCGAGGGACATCAGGTCCTGACGGCCACCGACGGACCGGTCGCGCTGCGCGCGCTCGGCCTACGGGACGTCCCGGAACTCGCCGTGCTCGACGTGAACATGCCGGAGATGGACGGCTTCACGCTCGCCGGGCAGTTGCGCGACCAGCCCGGCTGCCGGGACCTGCCGGTGATCTTCCTGTCAGCGCGGTGCGCGGAGCAGGACGTCGCCTCCGGGCTGGGGATGGGCGCCCGCTACCTGACCAAGCCGTTCATGGCCGGCGCGCTGCTGCACTTCGTCGAGACGGCGCTGAAGGAGCGTCAGGTCAACGCGGATTGGTGACGCAAGTGCTCCGGACGGTCGTGGTCGACGACTCGGAGGACATCCGCGCGCTGTGGTGCGCCACCCTGGGCCGCAGCCTGGCCTTCGAGATCTGCGGCGTGGCCGCGGACGGCCCGACCGCGGTCGAGGTGGTGCGGCGCGAACAACCGGACGTGGTCCTGCTCGACCGTCGATGCCCGGCATGAACGGCCTGGCCGCGCTCCCGATGCTGCGTGCGGCCTGCCCGCAGGCGAAGGTCGCCGTGGTGTCCAGCGTCTCCCGGGTGCAGTTCGCGGCCGAGGCGATCGCTTCGGGCGCGTGCGGATTCCTGGAGAAGCACCTGCCGGTGCAGACGCTGGCGACCCGACTGCTGGAGGTGCTCGCAGACCCGTGGCCGGGTGCCACTTCCTCGGTCGCGGACGATGCCTCCGTCGGTGATCAGCTGGTGCTCGTGGTCGAGGCCGATACCCGGCACTGCGCGCTGCTGGAGTACCTGGGCAGTTGGCTGCCCTACCGGATCGACGTGGTTCCGGACCTGGTCGCCGCCATGGCCGCGTTGCACTCCGACGACCCGTGCGTGGTGCTGGTGGACATCAGCGCACCCGGCGTCAGCGAGACCGAGGCCTGGCGTGGGATGCGCCAGGTGTGCGCGGCGGGCGGCATCCCGGTGGTGGCGATCGTCCCTGACGGGCCGGAGCCCGAGGCCGCGCCCCTGCCCGCCGGCGTGGTCGCGGCCCTGCGTAGACCGGTTGACCCGCAGGAGTTCGCCGAGCTGCTGGCCGATCTGACGCAGCGTCACCCGGTGGCTCCCGGGGCGGCCGCGCGTGGGGTTGCCGCGAGCGTGCGCGAGGCGGTGGCGACGTTGGCCGCGGACCTCGGTCCGGACGAGGCCGGCGCGGTGTGGGCCGCCTTCGATCGACACACCGCGGAACGCTGCGCTGCCGCCGCGACTGCCGTCGCTGCCGGCGACCTGGCCGAGCTCGCGCGGCTGGCACATTCCGTGCAGGGCTCGGCCGCGGCCATGGGTATCCCTGCTCTCGCCGAGTTGGCCGCGGCCCTCGACCGGGCCGCCCGGTCGCGGCGCCACGTCGCGGCTGCCCGCCTGAGCACAGCGCTGGCCGGCGTGTTCGCCACGGTGCGCCCGGTGGCTGCCGAGGTGTTCGAGCACCTCGACGCGGCCGGGTCGGCAGGCACACCGCAGGCAGACGGCGTGATCCCGGCGTTGCCCGGCCCGCGCGAACCGGAACGCCTCGACCCGCAGGCGGCGTCGGGCGATCGTCCGCGCAGGCTGCGCGACTGGTTGCGGTCGTCGGGCGAGCCGGAGGCCGCCGGTGAGCGCCGGCGGCATGCCCGCCGCTGACGAAGCGGCCGGCCACCCCGCCTCAGCGGCTCGCCGATCTGACCACACGTCAGGGGTATCGTGATTGACAACTGAACTAGTCGAGTTTAGTTTCATCTCATGACCGCGCTCACCACTCGACGCCACGTGGCCCTGCTCCGCGTGGTCTCAATGGCGTGTCGCTCGCTCGGCTGAACAGCTCCCCCCGAGCGAGATCGAGGAACCGGACGTGCCCAACTTCTTCGGCAGCACGATGCTGCCCGTTCCCCTGGACCTGGCCGAACTGACCACGCTGGTCCGTGAGATCTCCGCCGACGAGGGCTTCTGGCGACCGCACCTGCGGTTGCCGGAGTCGGACGCCCGCTGGTGGACCCTGCTGTGGACCGACCCGGACGTCGACGTGTGGTTGCTGTCGTGGTTGCCCGGACAGGCCACCGAACTGCACGACCACGGCGACTCCGCGGCCGCTTTCGCCGTGCTGTCCGGACAACTGACGGAGAGTCGGATCGAGGCAGGGCGACTGAGGGTGCATCCGCGACCGGCCAGGACGACCACCTGGGTGGCCCCGGGCGTGGTCCACGACGTGCACGGCGCCGGGCAGTCCCCCGCCGCGTCGATCCATGCGTACTCTCCTCCGCTGCGCCGGATGCACTACTACGACGCCGCAGGCGTGCACGTGTTGCGCAGCGTCGCGACCACCGAATCCGAGGAGCCGTTGGAGCGATGAGCGAGCTTGCGAGTGAATCAATGTCACAGTCGCAACCCACCCCGAACGCGCACGCGCGGATCAAGGGCTTCCGGTGAGCGCAGTGGACGAAGTGTTGGCCACGGCCCGCGGGCGCCTGCATCGACTTCGGCCTGCCGAGGCGGTCGAGGCGGTGTCCGTCGGCGCGGTGCTGGTCGACATCCGACCCGCGGCCGACCGCGAGCACGAGGGCGGTATCCCCGGGGCGTTGGTTATCGAGCGCAACGTGTTGCAGTGGCGGCTGGACCCGACCTGCGAGGCTCGGCTGTCGGTCGCGAGCCCGGACCTGCGACCGATCGTGTTCTGCAACGAGGGCTACGCCTCGAGCTTCGCCGCGGCCGACCTGCAGGATCTCGGCCTGACTCAGGCCACCGACCTGGTCGGCGGGTTCCGGGCCTGGCGGGCGGCCGGGTTGCCCGTGACTGTCGCGGGCTGAGTCAGCCGTTCGGCTTGCGCAACTCGGCGCCCAGCACCGCTACCTGCGTGCGGCGTTCCATACCGAGCTTGGCCAGCAACGCCGAGACGTAGTTCTTCACGGTCTTCTCGGCCAGGAACAGCCGCTCGCCGATCTGACGGTTGGTCAGCCCGTCGGCGATCAGGTCGAGGATCTCCCGGTCGCGAGCGGACAGCCCGGCCAATCGCCGGTCCTGCCCGACCCCGCTGCGCAGTCGGCCGATCAGCCGGTCGGTGACGGCCGGGTCGAGCAGCGAGCGACCGGCGGCGACCTGACGGATCGCCTCGACCAGATTGGTACCGCGGATCTCCTTGAGCAGGTAGCCGGCTGCCCCGGCCATCACCGCCGCGAAAACCGCGTCGTCTTCGTCGTAGGAGGTGAGCATCAGGCAGTTGGTGGCGGGCACCGCCGATCGGACGTCTCGGCAGACGTCGATGCCGTTGCCGTCGGGCAGTCGGGCATCCAGCAACGCGACGTCCGGGCGAGCCGCGGGGATGCGCACGACCGCCTCGGCCGCGGTGGCGGCTTCACCGACGACCGAGATCCCGTCCGCGGCCGCCAGCAGATCGGCCAGCCGCGTCGGACGATCTCGTGATCGTCGAGGAGGAAGACCGTGATCGGTGCCACAGCACTCACGGTAACCCGTCCGCAGCCGCCCACTCGGCGGTTCCGCAGACACCCGGGCCGGTCCGGGACGAACCGCCGAGTCAGCCCTGTCCGGACGGATGATTCCCCGGCCCCGTCGGGTCGGTCACGCTCGCCATGGCCGGGGGCTACCGGGGAGGTCGAGGCATGGACACGTACCGGTTGCCGCACCAACCGAGCGCCGCGGACGTCGACCACGACGGCGTGCCGGTGCGGGTCAGCATCCGCAAGCTCGACACAGAGATCCGGCGCCTGCCCGCCCGCGATCGACGCGCCCGGGTACTGGCCGCGCTGTGCGTCCACGACCAACTGGCTCCGCATTCCTGGAACCCGTTGGACGGGAACTTCGTCTGGAACAAGCAGTGGCGGGCTCGGCGCATGCTGCGCAATCCGGCCGCCAAGGCGATATACGAGCAGGCGATGGCCGACTTCCGCTCGACGGCGCGCGACCGTTACCGGTGACCGTTCACCGCTGAGCCAACGCGGGCAACAGTTCCTTGGCCGCCCAGTCCAGGAACTCGTCCTGCACGTCTCCGCCGATCTGCAGCAGAGCGAGGTGGCTGAACCCGGCGGTCCGCCACGCCTCGACGGTCTCGACGACTCGGTCGACGTCCGACCCGCACGGAATCGACGCGGCCACCTCGGACTCGGTGACGGACGAGCTCGCAGCGGCAAATGCCCGCGGCGTCGGCAATTCGGAGTTGACTGCCCAGCCGCCGCCGAACCAGCGGAACTGCTCGTGCGCGCGGCGGGCCGCTCGCGCCTCGTCGGCGTCGAAGCTGATCGGTAGTTGCCCGTAGACCGGCTTGTCGGCACCGTCGCCGTCGCGGAAACGGGTGACCAGGTCCGCCTTGGGCTCGACCATGATCAGTGCGTCGCCCAGGTCGGCCGCCAATCCGACCGAACGCCGGCCGGAGGCCGCGATCCCGATCGGCGGTTTGGAGTCCGGGACGTCGTGGATGATCGCCCGGTCGACCGGGAAGTGCTCGCCGCGCTCGGTGACCTGCTGCCCGGTCCACAGTTCGCGGATCAGGCAGACCGCCTCGGCCAGCATGTCGTGGCGGATGTGCACCGGCGGCCACCCACGCCCGACCACATGTTCGTTGAGGTTCTCCCCGGCACCCAGGCCCAGCGTGAAGCGACCGGGCGCGAGCAACTCGGTCGTCGCGGCCATCTGGGCCACCACGGCCGGGTGGTAACGAATCGTCGGGCAGGTCACGAACGTCGCGAAGGGCAGCGAGTCGGTCGCCTCGAGCGCGGCGGCGAGCACCGACCAGGCGAACGGCGAGTGGCCCTGTTCGGCCAACCACGGCGAGAAGTGATCGCTGATCACGGCGAAGTCGAAGCCGACTTCCTCCGCCCGCACCGCGTTCTCGACCAGGGAACGCGGCCCCGACTGCTCGCACATCAACGTGTAACCGACCTGCACCACGACCTCCGCCTCGCCTCTGGTGGACCGTCCGATCCGACGTCCGCTCAGTTCGAGCGACCTCCGACGGCTTGCTCGAGTTCGGCCTTGCTCATCCGGGAGCGGCCCTTGATCCCGCGCTCCCGGGCCTCGTTGTAGAGCTGCTCCTTGGTGCGCCCGGCCGAGCCGGAGTGAGACCGCAGTCCGCCGCGGCGGCCCGAGGAGATGTCGGAGGTCGAGGTGCGACTCGACTGCCGGGACTCACCGGACCGGGCCCGCTCCTTGTTCACCGTGCGGGCCGCGATCTCCTCAGCCGTCGGCTCGGAGCGACCCCGCTCGCGCAGGCCCTCCTTGATGTGCTCGTACTGGCGTTCCCGCTTCGCGTTCCAGGCCTGTTGCGGCATGTCCCACTCCTCCCGCCTCGACGCCTTCTCTCGTTCCAGGCTTCCCCGGCAGCCGGCACCCATGCAGCGCACGGGCGGCCGAGCAGTCCACTTCCACCCATCGCGCCCCGGCGGTCGAAGCAGTACCCGGCCCCCCATCACCACCCCTGGGCAGAGTCGCAACTGGCGTGGCGATCCCCGGCTTCAAGTCGCCAAACGCGTTGCAACTCAGCCCCGTGGTGGCGGTTTGGCAGGCGCGGTGGGGCGGGCGCGGTGGGGCGGGCGCGGTGGGGCGGGCGCGGTGGGGCGGGCGCGGTGGGGCGGGCGCGCCGGCCTCCGGGTGGCCAGGCAGCGGTGTCGAGCCGCGAACCCCTCAGCTGACGAAGAAACTGACCTCCGCGCCTCGATCGGCCTGCTCCACGCGGGCGTCGAGCAGGTGGTCGCCCATGATCTGCGCCGCGGCGGGCTGGACGAACACGCGCGCCCGACCCTCCTGGATCACCTCGTCGTTCGGCTCCGGACGAGCGGCCACGCGCAGGCTCACCGCCGGGGTCTTTCCGTTGCCGCTGACCGGCTCGGACTCACTCGCGATGCGGATACCGCAGTCGTCCGGCCCGTCGGCGATGAGTGCCTCAATGGCGTTCTTGGCGTTCTCGGTCAAGGTGATCATGCGGGCACCTTCCTCTCTTCGGCGGATGCTCTGTCGGCGAGGGCCACCGCACGGTGGTCCTCTACCGAAGCCCCTGCCCGTTGGCGGCGAACGAATGCATCCGCGCGGCAGACCGGCGCGTCGCGAGGTTCCGCGTCAGTCGCCGGCGTCGGCCTTGTCCGGCGGGTCGACCAGGATCGTGTCGAGGTTGCGCAGCACCACGTGCCAGGCGTGCTCGTGCTCCCGTCCGGCGGACTCGGTCACGAAGCCCGCATGGCTCAGCCGCACGACGGTCCCCGGTCCCGCCGGAGTCAGCACGATGCTCAGCACGGTCTCCGCGCCCGCGGTGCCGCTCGGGCCGGTCACCCAGGTCATCACGATCCGACGGTCGGGTTCGAGGACCAGGAACCTGCCGTAGTGCGGGTAGCGACGGCCGTTGAACTCCGTCTCGAAGTAGAACGGCTCGCCGACCTCGGCCCGCATGACGATCCGCCCGGGCAGCGCCAACCAGCGGTCGGCGTGCACGGTCCAGGCCGCGTAGATCGCCGCCGGCGCGGCCAGCATCTGCCGCTCAACCGTGTGCGAGTGCGGCCGCCCGGACAGGTCCGGCCAGGGAATCGCGTGGTGGTCCGCGGGGCCTCGACGGCCCGAACCAGAACCGCCGGCGTGCTCCGCCGGCGACTCCGGTCCGCCTTCGAACTCCGTGTCTCCCACGAACCGCAGGGTACTGCGCAAATCAGTGCGGGTAGGAGCCAGCCCGAAAGCAAAACGGGAGGTGTGCCGGTGAACGTGCGGACGTCGGACGCGACGCCGGCCGTGACCGACGCGGTCCGCAGCACGATCCCGGCTCGCATCGATCGCCTGCCCTGGTCGCCCTTCCACACCCGGATGGTGCTGGCCCTCGGCGTCGCCTGGGTGTTGGACGGACTCGAGATCACGATCGCGAGCAACGTCGCGGACAAGCTGACCGATCCTGCGGTGCTTGGCCTGTCGGCAACCGCGGCGGGGGCGCTGGCTTCGGTCTACCTGGCCGGCGAGGTCTTCGGCGCCCTGCTCTTCGGGCGCCTGTCCGATCGGCTCGGCCGGCGCAACCTGTTCGCCGTGACCCTGATCGTGTACTTCGCGGGCAGCGCCGCCACCGCGGCCACCCTCGGGTCCGGGCCCGGCTGGGTGGCTTATCTGTACGCAACCCGCTTCGTCGCCGGGACCGGCATCGGCGGTGAGTACGCGGCGATCAACTCCGCGATCGACGAGCTGATCCCGGCGCGCTACCGGGGCCGGGTGGACGTCGCGGTGAACGGCACGTACTGGGCCGGCGCGGCACTGGCCGCGGTGCTGCAGATCCCGTTGTTGGACGGATCACTGGCCCCGGGGTCGGGCTGGCGGATCGCGTTCCTGATCGGACCGGCACTGGGCATCGGGATCGTGTTCGTGCGCCGCAGCCTGCCGGAGAGTCCGCGGTGGCAGCTCATGCACGGCCGAACCGCGGGCGCCGAGGACTCGATCCGCCGGATCGAGGACGAGGTCCGATCCGCCGGGATCGCCCTTTCCGACGTCGACCCGGCGCGGGCGATCGAGGTCCGCCCTGGCCCGGACCGCGGGTACCTGACATTGCTGCGGGTGCTGTTCCGGACTTATCCCCGCCGCGCGGTGCTCGGCGTCACGCTGATGGTCACGCAGTCGTTCCTGTACAACGCGATCTTCTTCACCTATGCGACGGTGCTCTCGGCGTTCTACGGCATTCCGTCCGGATCGACCAGCCGT
This sequence comes from Sporichthyaceae bacterium, assembly GCA_036269075.1. Lineage (NCBI taxonomy): Bacteria > Bacillati > Actinomycetota > Actinomycetes > Sporichthyales > Sporichthyaceae > Sporichthyaceae bacterium. The sequence goes on along the minus strand of DATASX010000100.1, from coordinate 18,551 downwards.
TACTACATCCCGTTCGCGCTCGGGAACTTCGTCGGCCCACTGCTTCTCGGCTCGGCGTTCGACCGCATCGGTCGGCGACCGATGATCGCTGGGTGCTACCTCGGCTCCGGGATCCTGCTGGCGCTGGACGCCTTCGCGTTCCGGGCGGGAGTCTTCGACGCGTCGACGCAGACCCTGGCCTGGTGCGTGATCTTCCTCTTCGCCTCGGCCGGAGCGAGCGCGGCATATCTGACGGTCAGTGAGATCTTTCCGCTCGAGGTCCGGGCCAAGGCGATCGCGGTCTTCTTCGCGATCGCCCAGTGCGTCGGGGCCCTGGGCCCGATCTGCTACGGGGCACTGATCGACAAGGCCCACCCGAACCCGACCCGCCTCGCCCTGGGCTACGTGCTCGGCGCCGCCGTGATGATGACCGGCGGGGTGGTCGAACTGGCGCTCGGCGTCTCCGCCGAGAACAAGTCGCTGGAGGAGGTGTCGGGTCTAGGCTGACCGCCCGTCGGACCATGATCGACGGAACCATGATCGACGGGGGAGAGCCATGCGGGCGCCACGGCTTCGCCTGGCCGCGCTCGGCGGTGCCGCAGCGCTGCTGGCGGCCTGCGGCGCCGGAGCCGACAAGGCCGCGCCACCATCGCCCTCCGGCGCACCGCCGGCCGCCTCGTCGGCCGCCTCGTCGACACCGTCCGCGGCCGACACCGGCGCGCCCTCGGGCACGCCGTCGGCGGGTTGCCTGTCCACCGCCGACGTCGCCGCCTGGCCGGTCGCGCGACGCGCCGCGACCGTGGTCGTGCTGCCCTCCGCCGACTTCGACTTCACCTCGCTCGCACCGGAGTTGGCGGCCGGGGCCGCCGGGGTCCTGTTCCTCGGCAGCAGCACCGCGCCGGGCGACCTGGCCGCCCGGATCCACGCCGCCACGTCGACCGCGAACGCTCCCGGGCCACTGCTGGTCATGGCCGACGAGGAAGGCGGCGGCGTCCAGCGTTTGAAGGCCTCGGTGCCGAACCTGCCCTGGCCACGGGACCTGGCCGCGACGAGCAGCACCACCGCGGTGCGGTCGCAGGCCGCCGCGCTGGGCCGGGCATTGCGCAAGCTCGGCGTCAACGTCGACCTCGCGCCGGTGCTCGACGTGGACTCCCGGCCCGGCCCCTCCGACGACAACCCGGACGGGTCACGTTCGTTCAGCGGCGACCCGGCCATCGCGAGCAAGTACGGCCTGGCCTTCCTCGAAGGCCTGCGCGACGGCGGGGTGCTGCCGGTGGTCAAGCACTTCCCCGGCCTGGGCGGCTCGACCGGGAACACCGACGTCCGGCCCGCGGCCACGGTGCCGCTGACACAGCTCAAGACCACCGGACTGCCCCCGTTCCAGGCGGCGATCGCCGCCGGCGCCCCGGCGGTGATGATCTCGAACGCGACCGTCCCCGGCCTGACCAGGCATCCGGCGAGCCTGTCCTCGGCGGTGATCGGCGGTCTGCTCGGGTCGCAGCTCGGCTTCACCGGACTTGTCGTCACCGACAGCCTGTCCGCCGGTGCGATCACCGTGGCAACACCTTCGCTCGGTCAGGCCGTTGCCGACGCGATCGAGTCCGGCGCCGACCTGGTGCTGTTCGGCTCGACCCGGACCGCGGCGGACGTCGCGGCGCTGGCACCGGCCCGGCTGGCAGCCTCGTTCAACCAGATCCTCGCCACGATGGCGTCCGAGGTGAGCAGCGGCGCCTTGCCCGAGGCCCGCCTGAACGCCGCGGTGACGCAGGTGCTGCACGCACGCGGCGTACCTCTCTGCGGCTGACCGGCTCATCCGTTCGGAGGATTCGCGGGCGAGCCGTTCGCCGCCCGATCCTGCACGTTCCGCCGAGGCGCAACCTGTCCGGAAAAAGCAGACTCCTCATGAAATGACCGCAGGGGAACGTCGCGACCGACAGGCGCGGACGAGCGGTCGGTGAGCGGGGGGCTTGCGATGCACCAGGAACGTTCGAAGCGCGAGATCTTGATAGTGATGTCCGGTCTGATGATCGTGATGATGCTGGCGATGCTCGACAACACGATCATCAGCCCGGCGCTGCCGACGATCACCGGTGATCTGGGCGGCATGCAGCACCTGGCCTGGGTGACGACCGCCTACATCCTCGGCTCGACCGTCTCGGTGCCGCTGTGGGGGAAGCTCGGCGACATCCTGCCGCGCAAGGCCGTGTTCATGACCTCGATCAGCATCTTCCTGATCGGGTCGATGTTGGCGGGCCTGTCGCAGTCGATGAACCAGCTGATCGCGTTCCGCGCGCTGCAGGGCATCGGCGCCGGCGACCTGATGACCGGCGTAATGGCCTCGATGGCCGTGCTGGTCCCGCCGCGCGACCGGGGCAAGTACACCGGCTACTTCATGGCGGTGATGCCGGTGTCGATGATCGGCGGCCCGCTGGCCGGCGGCTGGATCACCGACAACATCTCGTGGCGCTGGAACTTCTACGTCAACCTGCCGGTCGGCCTGGCAGCGATGATCGTGCTGGCCCGCACGATGAAGCTCCCGCCGAACAAGACCCGGACCGCCGGCTTCGACTGGAAGGGCGCCACGCTGTCGATCTTCTGGATCACCTCCGCGGTCCTGGCGACCAGCTGGGCCGGGACCGAGTACTCGTGGGGTTCGCCGGTCATCCTTGGCCTGTTCGCCCTCGCGGCCCTCGGCCTGGCGGCATTCATCCGCACCGAGCTGCGTGCGGCCGAGCCGGTCGTCCCGGTGCGTGTCTTCGCGATCCGCAACTTCGCGCTGGCGGCAAGCCTGCGGTTCATGGTCGGGTTCACCCTGTTCGGCGCGATGACCTTCCTGCCGCAGTTCCAGCAGTACGTGCAGGGCGCCTCGGCCACCAAGTCCGGCTTGCTGATGCTGCCGATGATGGCCGGTGTGGTCACGATGAGCCTGACCTCCGGTCGGGTCGTCTCGAAGACCGGCAAGTACCGCCTCTTCCCGATCGCGGGTTCGGCGCTGATCATCACGGGCCTGTCGCTGCTCTCGCTGATCCGCGTCGACACCGGCCGGGTCGAGGCAGGCGTGTTCATGTTCATCCTGGGTCTGGGCATGGGCTGCATGTTCAGCACGACCCAGGTGATCGCGCAGAACAGCGTGCCGCTGTCGGACATCAGCTCGGCGACCGCGACCACCTCGTTCATGCAGTCGATCGGTGGCTCGCTGGGGATCTCGCTGTTCGGCGCTCTGTACGCCCATACGCTGGCCGCGGACACCGGCGGCCGGTTCGCCAACGGGCTCTCGGTGCCGCCGTCGGAGTTGAGCAAGCTGCCCGGCTCGGTGGTGAACGCGGTGCAGCACGGCATCACGGACGGGGCGACCAACGTCTTCCTGGTCGCGGCGCTGGCGAGCGTCGTCGGCCTGATCGGGTCGCTGTTCATCAAGCAGGTCACGCTGCGCGGGAGCATCCCGCGGCAGGCCTCGGCGCCGGAGGACTCGGCGATGGACGTGGCGCACGCCTGACGCGGACGCCGCTCATCCGGCCCCTGACCCGCCCGCCGGGTCAGGGGCCGGGTGTCTTTCATGAACCGGAAACGCCCGATCAGCCGATCGATTCGGATACGACAAAACCTCGTACGCATAACGATTCGGCGACTTACTCTTCCCGCATCCGCCCGCTCCGGTAGGTCGCCGAGCGCGTCGCGGGTGGACCACGGGGGCCGGCATGACACTCGAGTCGATCGCACGCACGCGGGCGCCGCGCCGACTTGTCCCGGCCCCGCGCCGCCGCGTGCCGGAGTGGCTGCGCACCTGGCCGATCCCCTTGACCGCCTTGCTCATGACGTTGCGACTGCTGATCCCCGGAACGGCACAGGCCGAGGTTCGGAACCTGCCCACCGACCCGGTCCGGACCATGGCGACCGAGGCGATCGGGCAGGACTTCGCGGACCCGACTGTGCTGGTCGTCGACGGCGTCTACTACGCCTACGCCACCAACAGCGACGGCATGCACATCCAGCTGATGACCTCGACCGACCTGGTCAACTGGAGCTCACCGATCGACACCCTGCCCACATTGCCGGGCTGGGCCCGCACCGGCCGCACCTGGGCCCCGGAGGTCGTCTCGGTCGCGGGCGGGTACCGCATGTACTACTCGCCGGAGGAAGCCTCCTCGGGCCGGGAGTGCATCTCGATGGCCACCGCGGCGACACCGCAGGGCCCGTTCCGGGACACCTCGACGACACCGCTGATCTGCCAGTTGGACCGCGGCGGATCGATCGATCCCGACGTGGTCGCCGACGGCACCGCGTCCTACCTGATCTGGAAGAGCGAGGACAACGCCAAGCACAAGCCCACGAACATCTGGGCCCGGCAACTGGACCCGGCCACGGGCGGTTTTCTCGCCGGCTCGCAGAACACCCGACTGCTGACCGCAACCGCCTCGTGGCAGCAGCCGTCGCTGGAAGGGCCCGCGATGATCTCCGACAGCGGGGGCTACTACCTGTTCTACGGCGCCCACGCCTGGGACTCCGGCCGCAGCGGGATCGGTTACGCCACCTGCGCCTCGCCGCTGGGCCCGTGCGTCGACCGGACCACCGCCGGCCCGTGGTTGACCGGCTCCGGCTCGATGAGCGGGCCGCAGGGGCCCTCGTTCTTCACCGACAGCAGCGGGGCGCCGCACCTGGCCTTCGCGGCCTGGGTCGGCGGTGTCGGCTACAAATCCGACGGCCGGCGTGCGCTGTGGACGCAGCCGTTGGCCCTCCCGCAACCGGCGACCCGCCGGTAGGACAGACTCGCCGGATGGCAGTCACCCGCGACCTGGCCGACCTCCGCGCCGCATATCTGCACGATCTGACGACCAGTCAGCAAGGTGCGTTCACCGGCTGGGCGGCATTCAGCACCACCTTCGGCAGCGTGCGCCTGATCACCCACGCGATCAAGGACAACCGCGGTCCGTTCCGGAACCTCACGGTCGGCTCCGCGCACCTGCACCACTACATGTGGGGCATCCTCGGGCTGAGCGCAGTGGGGTCGGTCGCCGTCAACGGCGACGGGAGCGCGGTCGCGCATCCGCTGGTCGCCATCGCCTACGGGTCCTCGTTGGCCTTGATCGTCGACGAGTTCGCGTTGCTGCTGGACCTGCGCGATGTGTACTGGCAGAAGGAGGGCCGGGTCTCGGTGGACCTGGCCGTCGGGCTGATCGCGGGCATCGGGCTGTGCCTGACCGCCCCGCCGCTGGTGCGCCGCTGGCACAGGCGAATGAGGCGAGCGGAGCAAGAACAAGCGAGCCTGCGAGCCTGTTCGTGATCCCGAGCCGATTGAAGCCTGTTGACCGAAGGGAACATAAACGGCGCGCCCGCCGACTGGCGGGCGCGGCGGGCTGAGTCAGTCGCCCGGGCCCGCGGACAGCAGCGGGTCACCGATCGGACGGGAATCGCGCGGGATGCCCGCGGCGGCGTAGGCGTCGATCTCGTCGAGGGTCTCGACCTCTATCAGCCTGGTCGCCAACGAGTCCAGGTGATGCCGGTTCTCGGTCAACAGTCGGACCGCGTCGGCGTAGCACTCCTCGAGAATTCGCCGAACCTCCGCGTCGACCCGCTCCTCGGTGCCCGGGGCCAGGCCCGACATCCCGAACGGGTTCTCCTGACCCGGCCCGGGCAGCACCGAGACCGGCCCGATCGCCGCCGACATGCCCCACCGGCCCACCATCTGCCGGGCGATATTGGTCGCCTGCTCCAGGTCGCTCTCCGCGCCGGTGGTGACGTCGCCGTAGACGATCTCCTCGGCGGCCCGGCCGCCCATGGCCCCAGTGATGCGGCCGCGCAGGTACTCCGCGGAGTAGCCGTACCGGTCGGTGGTCGGGCTCTGGAACGTGACGCCGAGCGCGCGGCCACGCGGGATGATCGTGACCTTGCGGACCGGGTCGGCGCCCGGGGTGAGCATGCCCAGCACCGCGTGCCCGGACTCGTGGAACGCGGTGCGTTCCTTCTCATCCTGGGAAAGCATGATCCCGCGGGCGGTGCCCAGCAGAATCTTCTCCAGGGCGTCGGAGAAGTCCGCCGAGGTCACCGAAAGGTAGTTGCGCCGGGCCGCCGACAGGGCCGCCTCGTTCACCAGGTTCTTGAGGTCCGCGCCGACCATGCCCGGCGTCGAACTGGCGATCGCCCCGAGGTCGACGTCGTCGGCCAACGGCACGCTGCGCGAGTGCACCTCGAGGATGGCCTTGCGCCCGGCCAGGTCGGGCGGACTGACCATGACCCGCCGGTCGAATCGACCCGGCCGCAGCAGCGCCGCGTCGAGGATCTCCGGACGGTTGGTCGCGGCGAGCACGATCACGCCCTCGCTGCCGGTGAACCCGTCCATCTCGGTGAGGATCTGGTTGAGCGTCTGCTCGCGCTCGTCGTGCCCACCGATCGAGGCGCCCCCACCGCGGGCGCGGCCGATCGCGTCCAGTTCGTCGATGAAGATGATCGCCGGGGCGACCTTCTTCGCCTGCGCGAACAGGTCGCGGACGCGGGAGGCGCCGACGCCGACGATCATCTCGACGAACTCACTCGCCGACATCGAGAAGAACGGCACGCCGGCCTCCCCGGCCACGGCTCGCGCCAGCAAGGTCTTGCCGGTGCCGGGCTGCCCGGACAGCAACACACCGCGCGGGATCTGGGCGCCGAGCCGGCGGAACCGGTCCGGGTCGCGCAGGAAGTCGACGATCTCGGAGACCTCGTGCTCCACCTCGTCGATGCCGGCCACATCCTCGAACGTCGTCCGGGGCCCGGCGTCGGGCTGGTAGAGCTTCGCCCGCGATCGGCCCAGGCCGCCGATACCGCCGCCGGCGGCGGCGCGGCGGAACCACCAGACGGCGACGCCGACCAGCAGCAGCGTCGGGCCGAACCCGGCCAGCAACTGCTCCCACCACGGGGCCGGTTGGTCCGGGGACTTGGCGTTGACGATGACGTTGTGGTCGGACAGGTCGGTGAGCAACTTGTCGCCCGCGAACGACGGGCGCTGGGTCGAGAAGTGCGACACCTGGGTCGTGTCGGAGGAGTTCGGCGGGTAGGCGACCTTGTTCTTGAAGTCGCCCTGGATGGTGTCGGCGGTCGAGGTGATCTCGTCGACGTTGTTCGCCTGCACCTGCTGGGTGAAGAACGTGTAGGAGACCTGGGTACGCCCGGTCGGCCGGAGGAACAGGCCGGAGACGATCCAGTTGATCGCCAGGAAGATCGCCAGGATCACGAACCAGCGCGGGCGGCGCAGCATGCCGCCGTTGTTGGGCGGCCCCGGTGGGTCGGAGCCGGGCCCCTTCGGCAGCCCTTCCACCCGCCACGGCGTAGCCGGCTCGGGCGTCGACGGCTTGCGGCCCAGCCTGGGGCGCTTGGCCGGATCGGCCTCAGGCGGGCGCGGCGGCGTCTTGCTCGGCTCCGTCACAGGCCATTCCTCCCTCACCCCACCGCGCCGGGCGCGCGGTCGCCGGGTGCAGCGCGCGAACTCCAGACGCTTGCGCAACCGACCTGGCGATTGTCGAGGATATGACCGGCGGGCCCAGCCCGCCGTCGCGACGCCCGGTGGGGGGCCGCCGAGCGTCCCCGAGGAGGCTTCCGGCCGCCCGGCGGAACTTCCGGTGAACCGCCCGCCAACATCGCGGTTGCGCTCGCTGTCGACCCCGCCGCAGGCCCCAGGATCGTCCACGAGCGAGCGGCGCGAACTCCGGGGGGACGACCTGCATGGCCGACATCAGCTACCTCCAGGCGGTGTCGGTCGGTCTGCTCCAAGGCGTCACGGAGCTCTTCCCGGTCTCCTCGCTGGGACACTCGGTGTTGGTACCGGCGTGGATCGGCGGGAGTTGGCGGCACCTGGTCACCGAGTCGGCCAGCCACGACAGCAGCCAGTCGCCGTACCTGGCCTTCGTGGTCGCGCTGCACGTCGCGACCGCGCTGGCGTTGCTGTTCCACTACCGCGCGGACTGGGTGCGGATCGTCCGGGCCGCGGTGCAGGTGGCGACGACCCGGCGCGTGCGGACCTCGACCGAGCGGCTGACCGTGCTGCTGGTGATCGCCACGATCCCGGTCGGGATCCTCGGCCTGGCGTTGGAGAAGGCGTTCCGGACGGTGTTCGCCAAGCCGGAGGCCGCCGCGGTGTTCCTGACCCTGAACGGCCTGATCCTGCTGGCCGGTGAACGCCTGCGGCGGCGAGAGCGGACCCGGGCCCTGGACGACCTACGACCTGCCGAGGCGGCGGGGATCGGGCTCTTCCAGAGCCTGGCGCTGCTGGCCGGCATCTCCCGGTCCGGCGTCACGCTGGTGGGCGGCCTGGTCCGCGGGCTGGACCACGACGACGCCGCCCGGTTCGCGTTCCTGCTGGCGACCCCGGTGATCCTGGCGGCGGGCGTGCTCAAGTTGCCCACGCTCGCCGGATCGGCCGGCCACGGGATCCATGGTCAGGTGGTCGTCGGCTCACTCGCCGCCGGCGTCGCGGCCTACGCCTCGGTGGTGTTCCTCACCAAGTGGTTCCACACCCGGACGATGAACCCGTTCGCCGTCTACTGCCTGGTCGCCGGGATCGCCAGCGCGATCCATTTCGCCTGACGAGACTCTCAGCCCAGGGAGATCGCGGGCGTGTAGACGCGGACGCCCTCGAGGTCCTCGGTCCAACCCAGGTAGTTCAGGCCCCAGTCGTTCGCGATCGTCGACAGCCGAACCTTGGAGATGTGCCCGGTGTACGGCTGATCGGTGCTGACGATCCACCCGTTGCCCAGCGAGACCGCGACGTGGCCGGCGCCGGACGAACCGCCCGACCAGAACACCGGCACACCGGCCGGCGGGCGCCTGTCGCCGCGATGCTTGTGCCGCGCCGCCCGCCAGGCCCCGATCGCCGAGCCCTCGTTGCTGGGCAGTTTGAACGCCGTCCGGACGAACGCCAGACACATGTGCGCCCAGTCGTGCCGCGCCCCGACATAGCGCTCGGCCCGCCGGAGCGCCGCCAGGTTGATCTTGGCCAGCGACACCAGCGTCGGCTTGGGAGCCGCGATCGTGGCCGGCAGATTGAGCGCCGGACGCAGCAGGTCGCGACTGGCGCTCTTGCCCAGGTCGTCGCGTCCGATCAGGTCGGCCGCGCCGGCCGCGCTCTGCCCGGAGTTGGCGGCCGTCTCCTGCACCGCGAATCCGAAGCCCACCAGCAGCGCGCCCGCGAGGCCGCCCCGCGCCACGAGGCCTCGGCGGTACTCCTTGCGTTGCAGACCGCTGTCGGGTCGGCGGTGCTTAGCCGGCTCCGCCATCAGTCGGCCACTTCGCCCGCGCATGCGCGCAGCGGTGACCGCATCGTGCCTGTGAGGTCCATGCCGTTCCCTGCCGCCCGCTCGCCCGGCCCCGCGTCCTCTACAGGAAAGCTGATCGAAAACGAATTTCGGCGAACTCGGGCACGGAAAAGGGAAACGAGCCGTCAAGAATCGGTCGCAGCAGGTTTACTCCGCAGATTGTCTCGATCGTTTTTGTGAGATCGAATTTGTTGCGTCGCAGATCTTTCGGGGCGTCAGTTTCGCGGTCGGGCCATCCGCGGTCATCGCCCCGACTTGCCAACGACGCCACACTCGTCCACATATGTGCAGATCAGAGCATCCGCCGTTCGGCCGAGTCGACCGGCCGCGCGGACCGACCGGACCGTCGCGGTGGCGGCGTCGGTCGGGCTGAACTGATCACGTATTCCCTGTCCCGCCCACCGAATATCGACCGCAAAAGCTGCGGCCGAGCAAGGAAAAGCAACGGTCGAATTCCAACGTTCGCAAGCGGTCGGGCGACCCATTGCAGACCCCGAATTCGGCGCGTTCTAGCCTCGAACGTGTTGGACCGATACGCCGACGGAGGGAGACGCATCATGCGAGTCGCGGTCCTGGGTCTGGGTCAGATGGGTTCGCCCATCGCTCGGAACCTCATGCAGGCGGGGCACGAACTCCTCGTGTGGAACCGGACGCCGGCGAAGGTCGAGGCGCTGCGTGCGGACGGGGCAACCGTCGCGGCGACGCCACGGGAAGCGGCCGAGGCCGACGTCGTGATCACCATGCTCGCCGACGACGATGCGCTGTCCGCGGTGCTCGACGGGCCCGACGGCATCCTGGCCGCGGACAAGCTCGGGGTGCACGTCTCGATGAGCACGATCAGCGTCGCGCTGGCCGAGCACCTGACCGCGACCCACAGCGAACGCGGCGAGGCGTTCGTCTCGGCCCCGGTATTCGGTCGCCCGGACGCCGCCGCGGCGGCCGCCCTGTCCGTCGTCTGCGCCGGACCGGCCGACGCGCTGGAGAGGTGCACGCCGCTGTTCGAGGCGATCGGTCGGCGCGTGTTCCCGTTGGGGGACCATCCGCCCGCCGCGAACCTGCTGAAGCTCACCGGCAATTTCATGATCATGGCCACGATCGAGACGATCGCCGAGGCGATGACGCTGGCGGAGAAGGGCGGCATAGCGCGCGGGAAGCTGTTGGAGGTGCTCACCGGCACCTTGTTCGACGCCCCCGTCTACCGCACCTACGGCCAGATCCTGGTCGAGGACCGGTTCCGACCGGCCGGATTCGCCGCTCCGCTGGGCCTGAAGGATCTGCGCCTGGTCGCCGCGGCCGCCGAGGCGCAACGCACGCCCATGCCGTTGATCGGAGTGGTGCGCGACCATCTGCTCTCCACGCTGGCCGTCGACGGTGAGGACATCGACTGGTCCGCGCTGGCGTTGTCCGTGCGCCGGGCAGCCGGGGCCTGAGGGGAGGACGACCCGATGATTGCGCAGCCGTGCACGGTCGTCGTCGGTGGCACGTCAGGCCTCGGGCGGGCCGTGGCTGCGCGGTTCGCGCAGACGGGTCATCGCGTCGTGGTCACCGGCCGCGATGCCGCACGCGCCAAGTCGACCGCCGCGGAACTCGGTGGCGAGGTCCGGGGCGTCGCCTTCGATCTGGCCGAGCCGGAGCAGATCGAGGCCGCGCTGGGCGATGTCGGTCCGGTCGACAACCTGATCGTTGCGGCGATCGAACGCGACCTGAACTCGGTGCGGGAGTACAAGTTGCCCGAGGCCCGGCGCCTGACGTTGCTGAAACTGGTCGGCTACACCGAGGTTGTGCACACGCTTTCGCCACGGTTCACCGACCGGGCGGCGGTCGTGCTGTTCGGCGGCCGGGCGAAGGATCGTCCCTACCCGGGTTCGACGACGGTATCCACGATCAACGGTGGGATCAGCGGCCTGATGCGCACCATGGCCGTCGAACTCGCGCCGGTGCGCGTCAACGCCATCCATCCCGGACTGGTTGGCGACACCCCTTTCTGGGCGGCGAAGCCCGCAGAGGTCCTGGCGCCGGTGGTGGCCCGGACGCCGACTGGACGACTGGCCACGACCGCCGACATCGTCGACGCGGTGGAGTTCCTGGTAGGCAATCAGTCTGTCAACGGCATCGACCTCTACATCGACGGCGGCACGATGTTGCTCTGAATCGACCAACACGTCTTGTGGAAAGGCGTGGTGGTCCTTGCCGGCACGGGATCTGACGTATCGTCAGGTGAGTCGGCGTCAGTAGTCCGCAACGCGCGGGGTTCGCCCGAACGGGTGAATGCTCGCCGGCGGCCGCACGCCGCAGCGCAGCCGGAACTGCCAGGTCAGCGACACGCCGCCGCTCGACTACCACAACCGCGACACGGTGCCCGGTTGCTGGACATCGCCACCGGGCGATGCCTGAATGGAATCACTGCGGTTCATGAACGCGAACCCAGTCGGTCGTCGAGGAAACGGCGACCCCCCTGGTCCCTGCAGCGTGGGATCCGCGTCCGGTGCGAGCGCCCGGACGTTCACCGAAGAACCATCCAGAACGCCGGTGGGCGAATCCGCGCCCGCCTGGAATCAAGGAGTTTCCAAGTGAATCGACGTCTGCCTTCTGCAGTCTGCAAGTTCCTCCCCGTCGTCGCAGCCGCCGGCCTCGCGCTGGCTGCCTGCAGCACGGGGACCCCGTCCACCAGCACGGCCGAGACCAATCCGCCGCCCGCGGTGGCGCCCGCCGCCACGCCCGCACCCCCGGCGCCTTCGTCGAGCGGCGCGGGTGAGTCCGGCGCCCCGGGCGGTGGCACCACCGGCACCCCGGGTACGGCGGGCGCCCCTGGTGGCACCACCGGCAGCGCTCCGGGCGGGGCCGTCGGCGGCGTGCCGGGCGGTCAGAGCAACGGTGCCATCGCCTACGACAAGCACAAGAAGGACAAGAAGGGCGGCGCGGACTCGACTGCCCCCGCCGGTTCCGACGCCGGTGCGCCGACCGCCGGCTCCACGGCGGGTGGCTCGGCGGGCGCTCCCCCCGGTGGCGCGCCGAGCGGCCCGACCGCCGGCTGACCACGCACCACCCGCAAGACCACGCGAGCCCTCCGCTCACGTCAGCGAAAGCGTGCGCTACAGCGCTCGCTTTCGCTGACGTAGTGGGTGGATCAGTAGTTGTGGTGGTGCCGCCAGTGCGCCCAGGCGGCACACGGCGAGCCGTACCGCTCGTCCATGTAGTGGATCGCCCAGCGGATCTGCGTGCGCGGGTTGGTGCGCCAGTCCGCGCCGGCCGAGGCCATCTTGCGGCCGGGCAACGCCTGCGGCAGGCCGTAGGCGCCCCGCCGGTTGCCGGCGCGCGGGTCCCAGTCGCTCTCCCGCTTGATGATGTGGGAGAAGCAGCTGAACTGCGCGTCGTTATGGATCATCTCGCGGGCCATTTCCTGATACCTGGCCTTGTTCCCACTGACGTGGTCTCCAGGGCCCTGCTTGCGGTGCCGGCCATGGTTCTTGTGGTGCTTGCGATGGTGGTCGTGGGAGTTGTGTGCACCGCGGTGGCGCCCTTGGCCCTCGTCGCCGTAGTACCAGCCGCCGTTGTCATCACCGTCGCCGTAGCCGTACCCGTCGCACCAGTCGGCGTCCTCGTCGTCGCAGTCCTCGGTGCCCCAGTCCTGCGTCTTCTGCGGGGCACTCACCGACGTGGCCGGCTTGGCGGAGTGCGAGGCCTCGCCGGCCTGCGCGCCGGGGGCCAGCGCGAGCACGGTGCCGCCGAGCAGCACACCACTGGCGGCGGTGCTCAGGACAGTCTCGCGATAGGTATGGCGCTTGAGTCGACGGTGGGCAGCCATGTGGGGAACTCCTGATCGTCCGAACCGTTGATTGCGCGCTTTCGACGGCTCCGGACGATCATTGGCACCCGGATTTCGTCAACCGAATGGACTCGGATTTGGACGGTAAGCAGCGATCCGAGGCCCGTCAACGCGGTAAAAGGGTCGTTCGTGACATCTGACGGAACGCCAGATCCGAGGGCCGAATCGCAACAAACTGGTCCAGAACGGACAGAGATGGGGCGGCCAAATCCGGGCAAAACGGACACAAGCCGGGAAACCCAAGATCTTATGTCTTGCCGCACTCTTTGCGAGCTTGGCCGCCTTACCGACTAATACCGGCCCTGGGGAACAGCCGGAATTAATGTGCATAGTTGCGCGCTTCCCGTGCTCGACTAGATCATTTCCGTGACAGGCGAAGTGAGATCGAGGCACCGGACGGCACATATTCCGTACCGAAAGCGAAGATCTATAAACCTGACCACGCAAAGTCGTGCCGCGAGCGTGCCGCACCGGCGGATCAGGTGCTTTCCCACAGCGAGGCAATGCCCTGGCCGACCCCGATGCACATCGTGGCCGCGCCCCGGCCGCCCCCGCGACGACGTAGTTCGTGCAACAGGGTCGTGACGATCCGCGCGCCGGAGCAGCCCAGCGGGTGCCCGATCGCGATCGCGCCGCCGTTGACGTTCACCCTGTCGGGGTCGAGCTTGAGCTCGTCGCACACGGCCAGCCCCTGTGCTGCGAAGGCCTCGTTCACCTCGATGAGGTCCAGGTCGTCGGTCGTCCAACCGGCGCGCCGCAGAACCTTTCGCATGACCGGGACCGGGCCGATGCCCATGTAGTCCGGGTGCACGCCCGCGGCACCGGAACCGACGTAGCGCGCCAGCGGGTTCAGCCCGACCCGGTTCACTGCGGACTCGGACATGAGCAGGACCACCGCGGCGCCGTCGTTCAACGGCGAGGAGTTTCCCGCGGTGACCGAGCCGCCCGTTCGGAACGCCGGCTTCCGGGTGCGCAACTGATCCATCGTCAGATCTGCTTTGACTCCCTCGTCCGCGCTCAGCGAACCCTCCGGCAGGTCCACCGGGACGATCTCGTCGGCGAAGCGGCCCGCAGCCCAGGCGGCGGCGGCGTTCGCGTGGCTGCGGGCCGCGAGGCGGTCCTGGCGCTCCCGGCTGATCCCGTAGCGGTCGGCGACGTTCTCAGCGGTCTCACCGAGGCTGATCGGCGGGTACTTCTCCGTCATCCAGGGGGAAACCAGCCGCCAGCCCAGCCGGGTGTCGACCACGTCCAAACCGCGCGGGAAGGCCTCGTCCGAGCGGGGCAGCACGAACGGGGCGCGGGTCATCGACTCCACCCCACCGGCCACGATGACGTCGGCCTCACCGGCAGCGATCGCCCGGGCGCCGGCGGAGAGCGCCTCCATGCCCGAGCCGCACAACCGGTTGACCGTCGCGCCCGGCACGTCGACAGGCAGACCCGCCAGCAGCGCAGCCATCCGCGCCACGTTCCGGTTGTCCTCACCGGCCTGGTTGGCAGCACCCCAGTACACGTCGTCGACGGTCGCCGGGTCCAACTGCGGCGCGCGAGCCAGCAGTGCCGCCAGCACGACTGCGGACAAGTGGTCGGGCCGCACACCGGACAGCGCGTCCTTGATCTTCCCGATCGGCGTGCGGCAGGCGTCGATGGCGTACACGGCACCCATTGGAAACCTCCAGATACGTGGCACCCGACGCCACACTCTACTCTATTCCCACGTTTCTCCATGTGTATGTAGCATAAATGCTCCGGTATGCGGCTCCCGCTCAACGCTGCGGCAGACTGCAGGGCATGACCGAACGTCCGTACGACCTGGTGCGCTCCGGCTCCGCGTGGACCGCGCAGGTGCGAGTCCGGGGGCACGCCGTGCTCTCGCTCCCACTCCTGAACCGCGGCACCGCCTTCACCGACGCCGAGCGCGAGGCGCTGCGCCTGTCCGGCCTGCTGCCCGACGGCGTCTCGACGATGGACGGCCAACTGCGCCGGGTCTACGGCCAGTACCTGCGGCAGCCCACCCCGCTGGACAAGCACGTGTACCTGGGCAACCTGCGCGACCGCAACGAGGTGCTGTTCTACAGCCTGCTGGCCGAGCACATCGAGGAGATGCTCCCGATCGTCTACACCCCGACGATCGGCACCGCGATCGAGCGATTCAGCCATGAGTTCCGCCGCCCGCGTGGCGCCTACCTGTCGGTCGATCACCCCGAGGAGATCGAGGCCCGACTGCGTAACACGGGCGCGACGGCCGACGACGTCGACCTGATCGTGGCCACCGACGGCGAAGGCATCCTCGGCATCGGGGACTGGGGCGTGGGCGGGGCCCAGATCGCCGTGGGCAAGCTCGCCGTCTACACCGCCGCCGCCGGGATCCACCCGCGCCGGGTGCTGCCGGTCATGCTCGACACCGGCACGGACAACCTCGCGCTGCTCAACGACGACGTCTATCTCGGCATCCGGCACGCCCGCGTCCGCGGCGACCGGTACGACGAGTTCATCGAGTCCTTCGTCGAAGCCGTCGGCAGGGTGTTCCCGAACGCGATGCTGCACTGGGAGGACCTCGCGGCGGGCAACGCCCGGCGGGTGCTGACTACCTACGCCCAGCGGTGCTGCACGTTCAACGACGACATGCAGGGCACGGCCGCGGTGGTGCTGGCCGCCGCGTTGGCCGCCGTACGCTCGATCGGCTCCAGGATGCGCGACCAACGCATCGTGATCCACGGCGCCGGCACCGCAGGCATCGGCATTGCGGACATGCTGTGCGACGCCATGGTCGCGGACGGACTGCCACGGGACGTCGCGACGGCCAACATCTACGCCCTGGGCAGTCGCGGCCTGCTGACCACCGATCAGGCCGCCACGATCCGCGACTTCCAACTCCCCTACGCGCGGACCCCGCAGGACACCGGGGGCTGGGCCAAGGACGGCGGTGTGCCCACGCTGGCCGACGTCGTCCGCGAGGTCGCCCCGACCATGCTCATCGGGACCTCGGCGCAACCGGCCGCGTTCACCGAGGCGATCGTGCGCGACATGGCCGCGAACACTGCCCGACCGATCGTCATGCCGTTGTCCAACCCCACCTCCAAGTGCGAGGCGCTGCCGGGCGACCTGATCCGATGGACCGACGGTGCGGTGCTGGTGGCCACCGGCAGCCCGTTCCCGGCGGTCGAACACGCCGGCGTGACACACACCGTGGCCCAGGCGAACAACGCCCTGATCTTCCCCGGCCTCGGCCTGGGCGTGATTGCGTCGCGGGCGAGCCGGGTCAGCGACGGCATGTTGATGGCGGCGGCGCAGACGCTGGCCGACATCGCCCCGGGCAGCGGGGCGGGCGCGTCGCTACTGCCGCCGGTGACCGATCTGCGGGCGGTCTCCGCCGCGGTGGCCGCCTCGGTCGCCAAGGCCGCCGCCCGCGAGGGGCTGGCGCGTACCCCGTTGACCGACCCGGTGCAGCAGATCCACGAGGCGATGTGGCGCCCGTCCTATCCGCAGGTGCAAGCGATCTGACTGCCCGTCAGTCGGCGGCGACGGCCCGCGCGATCTCGCCCCAGCGGCCGAGGTTGTCCGGGTTGCGGTCGAGGTCGTCGAGGGTCAGGTAGGAGATGACCCGCTCGGCGTGGTCGCCGTATCGGGCCCGGACCCGGTCCGCGATCTCCTCCCACGGGCCGACGATCGCGAACTGCTCGAGCATCTCCTCGGTGATCGTCTCGATCAGGCCCTCGCGGTCGCCGGCCTTGAGCAGCGTGTTGAGTCGTTCGCTGGTCCCGGTGAACCCGAGGTCGTCGAACTGGAAGGCGTAGTTGCGGGTCGAGCCGTAGAAGGCGATCTGCTCGCGGGCCCGCTCGGTGAGGAACGCGCGTTCCTCCACGGAGTCGCCGGGCACGATGAAGACCGGGATCAGCAGGTCGACGGCGTCCGGCTTGCGCCCGGCGCGGTCCAGGCCCTCGCGCACCGACGGGAGCAGGCGGCTCTCCAGGTAGTGCATCGAGTGCAACGGGTGGACGTGGATGCCGTCGGCGAACTCCCCGGCCATGCGGCACATCCACGGCCCGACCGCGGAGATGTCGACCTTGACGTGGCCATGGTCGTGCAGCGGCGGCAACCACTGTGCGGGCAGCAGGGTCATCTCGTGATGCTGGCTGTGGTGGTCCAGCTTGGACTCCCGGCGGAACGCGGCGAGCACGTCCTGGACCGCGAGCACATAGTCGCGCAGCCGCGGGCCGGGCGGGTCGAAGGGGACGCCGTACCGGCGTTCGATGTGCGCCTTGACCTGGCTGCCGAGGCCGAGGCGGAATCTGCCGCCGGTGTTGTCGGCGAGCTCCCACGCGATGCTCGCGGCCATCATCGGGCTGATCGGGAAGGCCACCGCGACGCCGGTGGTGAAGTTCAGCGACGGGGCCGCGTTCGCGGCGGCCGCGATGCCCATCCACGGTGTCTGGCCGGTCTCGGTGAACGTCATCCCGGTGAAGCCCGCGGCCTGCACCGCCCGGGCGATTGCGGCCACATCGGCCCACCGCCGGGGGCCGGCCATGACGTCGATCTGCATGCTCACTCCAGGTGTTGTCGGTGCCGACTCAGGCCATCGTCAGTCCGCCGCTGACGGACAGTGTCTGGCCGGTGATGTAGCCGGCCCCGTCGGAGGTCAGGAACACCACCGCGGGCGCGATGTCCTCCGGCGTGGCCAACCGGCGCATGGGGATCGCCCGGGTCAGCGACTCGACGAACTTGGCGCCGTCGCCGAGCTCGTCCGCCATGCCCCGGATCAGCGGGGTGTCGGTGGGACCGGGGCAGACCACGTTGACGGTGATGCTGTGCCGGGCGACCTCGCGGGCCACGCTCTTCGAGAACGCCACGACGGCACCCTTGGAGCCCGCGTAGACCGACTCCAGCGACGATCCGACCCGCGCGGCGTCGGAGGCGACCGAGACGATGCGGCCGTAGCCGCGGTCGACCATCCGGGGCAGGACCGCGTGCACCGTGTTCAGCGCGCCGCGGTAGTTGACTGCGATGACCCGGTCCCAGAACTCCGGGGTGCTGTCGACGAAGGCCATGAAGCGGTCCCAGCCGGCGACGTTGACCAGCACGCCGATGCCACCGTGGTCGGTCTCCACCTGCTCCACGGCCGCGCGAACCGCAGCGGTGTCGGCGACGTCCAGTCCGATCCCGAGGTGACCGGCGCCGGGCAGTTCGGCCGCGGCCGCCGCGGCGCGGTCCGGTTCGAGGTCGACGACGACGACCCGCCGGCCGGCTGCGGCGAGCCCGCGGCAGACCGCGCCACCGATGCCGCCCGCGCCGCCAGTTACGAACGCCAGGTCGTGCTGCGTATCGCTGCTCATCTCGTCCCCAGCCGTCGCGATCCCGGATCACTATGGCGGGCGCCCCACCCGCCCCGTCCTCCGGGTGCGGCGGCGCCCCAGATACCCATCTTCTGACGTGTCGCGCGCCCGTCCCGACATGTGGAAGGGCGC
>DATASX010000099.1 GCA_036269075.1 Sporichthyaceae bacterium | reverse complement strand
CAGCGCATGTGCTCGACCGCGTGACCACTATGTACGAACGGGAGGACGCGCCGATCCAGTTCGCCGACCGCTACATGCGGCCGAGCTTCCGGATCACCGAGAAGCTGATCGAGCCGCTCGGGGAGGCCCGCGAGGAATGGCAGGTCCTCGACGAGATCTGCAAACGGATGCGCCTGGGCGGCGCACACATGTTCGGCGTCGAGCGGGCGATGGCGAAGCCGGGTCTGGGCATGAAGCCCATCAGATGGCTGACCTGCTCATCCGCACCGGCAACGGCGGCGACCTGTTCGGTCTGCGGCGCTCGCGCTTGTCGTCGAAGAAGTACCGGGAGAAGGCGCCACGCGGTGTGGTCTTCCACGAACAGCAGCCGATCAATCCGGTCAAGAAGGTCATCAAGACCAAGGACGGCAGGATCGCGATGGCCGACCCGCGATTCGTCGCCGAACTCGAGCGACTGGAGACCACCCCGGTCGAGAGTGCGGAGTTCCCGCTGCGGATGATCGGTCCGCGGGAGATGAACTCGCACAACTCCTGGATGCACAACTCGCCACGGCTGATGCCGGACAGCGTCGACACCACCTGCACGTGAACCCGACGACGCCGCGGTGCTCGGTCTCGTCGAGGGCGACCCGGCGATCCTGACCTCCGAGGACGACACGATCGAGATCTCGGTGCTGCTCAACCGGAGATGATCCGCGGCACGGTGGCGCTGCCGCACAGGTGGGGCCACGCCGGGGGATGGCAACGAGCCAACCGGGCGGGCGGTTCGACGTCGAACTTCCTGTCCTCGCGCGTCGAGGCGATCTCCGGCACCACAGTCCTCAACGGCATCCGTGTCCGGCTCGAGGCGGTAGCGTCCCGCGTGGCGGTCGAGCCCGAACCCGCCGCGCTCGCGGAGATCTGACCGTGGATCAGGCCTGGCCCGACGCCGACGGCATCCTCCGAGTGTGAGCGGGCTCTGATAGATATGACGGGGCCATCAGTACGGGTTCCCGGGTGGGTGCTCGCTAGTTGCAGTTGTAATTGCAATTCGCTCCAGTTCGGCCGGTGCGCGGCTGTCCCGGCCCGGTAGTCCGCCGCGATGTTGGCGGTGTCCAGGGTCTCGCCGAGGAACAGCTGCCGGGAGTAGACGCACGTAGGTGCGCTCGGCGATCTGGATCTCCACACCCTCCCCGGCCTCGGTCCCGGGCCGCCGTTCGGCCTCGACCGTCAGCAAGTTGCGCTCCACGTCGAGCTCGATCGCCTCCGGGTCGACACCGGCAGGTCCAGGCGGACCACGTAGGCGTCCCCGGCCAGGCAGGCATCCATCGGCATCGGGTTGGGTCGCGACCAGGTCCCCAGCCGGCCCCCGGCGCCGAGCAACTGCTGGGCGATCCTGTCCAGGTCACGGAAGGAGTCGGTACGCATCAACATCGTTGGCCTCCCCACGAGAATTCCGGATGCGCGGCGATCGCGCTGTTCTGTAGTCACCAGCACAGATTGTGCTTGTGCCGAGCTGGATGTCAAGTTGCCTGGACAGCACAGATCGTGAATTTGCGAGCGAGCGAGGCGAGGGCCTGGAGATCGGACCCGACCAGTCCGGTGTACGGGATATCGGTGGCCGTCGAGCTCACCGGGGTCGATGCCCGAATGCTGCGCGTACGAGGCCAGCGGGCTGCTCGAGCCGTCCCGCGCCGCCGCCGGGTACCCGGCTACGGCGGCGCCGACCACCGTCAGGATGCGCGTTGCTTCGACCCTGCGTGTGCGGATCTGGAGGCGTTCTTGGTAGGGGTCACGACCGCATCGGAGTAGTGCGCGTCGCGGGGACGCACGCCGACGCGCAGGCCGAACCGGTGAGGACCTTTGCCCCGGTCCGGTGCTGCTTCGTCGCACGTCGGCCTGAGCCGGGTCGGCTCGTGAATCCTGCTTTCGGCGCTGTGGATCGCCTCGCGCGGACCTGCGGAAGACAAATTGGGCCGACCTCACCCACGCTCAGTCCGGCGATCGGGGCGCGCGACTTCCGTGGCCGGATCGCGCGGCAGAGCGGGATCTGACGAGGAGTCAGTCGGGCCGTCCTGGGTAGTGCAACGAGGTGCTGCTGATGCGACTGCCTGGCGTCTACGCTCCCCAGGACGACTCCGAATTCCTTCTCGACGTGGTATCGGACCATGGTCTGCCGCCGGGTGCCCGGGTGTTGGACATCGGAACCGGGACCGGTCGGGTTGCGTTGGGGTTGGCCCGCGCCGGAGCCGGGGAGGTCCTGGCGATCGACCGCAGCCGTCGGGCCGTCTGGGCAGCGCGGTGCAACGCCTGGTCGATGCGGCAACGAGTCCTGGTCCGGCGCGGGGACCTCTGCTCGGGCGCGGAAGGCGAATTCGATGTGGTGGTGTCCAACCCGCCCTACGTTCCTTGCGCCACCGGTACCCCGGGCCGCCACAGCCGCGCCCGGGCCTGGGATGCCGGCGCCGACGGTCGGGCGCTGCTGGACCGCATCTGCATCGCTGCTCCGGAGCGGCTGGCCCCGGGCGGCACGCTGTGGTTGGTGCACTCCACGTTGAGCGATCCGGGCAAGACCTTGGCGCTGCTGCACGACGCGGGGCTGGCGGCGGAAGTGGCCGCCAGGGCTTTGATCCCGTTCGGCCCGGTGCTGCGCTCGCGCGCGGGATGGCTGCTCGAGCAAGGACTGATCGCACCCGGCCAGAGCATGGAGGAACTGGTGGTTGTCAAGGCCTCGCGCTGTGGCTGAAGAGCTGCCGGGCCGCGAGACCGACTACGACCTGCCCGCTGCGCAGGCTGGGAGTCCGGCGCCAGGGTGGGCGCGGGTAGACATGGAACCCGGCGGGCCGGTGATCGTGCCCGGGCCGGTGCAGATCGTGGTGCCCGGGGCCGAACCGGTGGTGGTGGGCCGGTTCCGGGTCGCGTTGTGTGCCTGCGGTCGCAGCGGACGTTACCCGTTGTGCGACAGCAGCCACCGGCTACTGAATCGGACGCAGCAGTGAACTGTGGCCCTGCGCCCAGGCGGTGAGCGTCGTCGCGTCGAGCCGATCCTCCAGCAGGCACGCGCCCTGGATGCCCAGGACGACGTCGGCGGCCAGTTCCGGTTCGACGGCCAGCAGCGGACCGAGCACCTGAACGCGCATGACCTGCTCGTGGACGGAGTCGGCCACCTCGTGCTCGGCGTAGAACGCCTCGACCACCGGCAGACCCAACCGCCGCGCCGCGGCGCTCATGCGGGCCGACCCCGGCGGCGAGCTGATCTCCACCGCGGTCAACTGCCCCAGCGCCGCGGCCCGCAGCCCGCGGTGCAGCCCGCACAAGGACATGAAGTTGACCAGCGCCAGCATCGGGGCCGGGACGTGATCCAGCCACGCGCCGTAAGTCGCGTCGAGGTCCAGTTCCCGCATCGACGCGGCGAACAACTCCGAATGCATCCGCGTTGCCTGCCCCGCGCCGTACTCGTCGAACTCGACCGCCGCCACGGCGGCCTTCACCGCGCCGTGCAGCCGCGGCAGGACCCAGGCCTGCGGATCGGCCTCCTTGAGGTGGTACAGCGAACGGTGCACCGCCACCTCGCGCAACTGCCACAGCCGGCCCTCCCGGGCAAGGTAGGCGCTGACCCCACGCTGACCCGTTGCCGACAGCAGACCGTCCAGAGCGGCCGCGACGCCCTCGCCACCGTCCACGGCCCCGCGCAGGGCCTGCAGGAACCGAGCCTCGAGGAGTGCTCGCAGGCCCAGGACCGTGGGGTCCCACTCCTGCTCGGCCGGTACCCCGGCGAATCCGCGGTAGTGCAGTTCGTAGGCGCAGTACAGGGCCAACTGCAGGTCCTCACCGAACGGTTCCGCCTCAGCGACTGCGGCCTGCATCCTGGCCGGGACGGGTCGATCCTGGCGCTGCTCGATCGCCCCCAGCATCGCCGCACCGAGCACACCCCGGGGTTGCGGCAGGGACGGTGACGCCGACGCGGCGGTCAGATCGGGCGGGTCCGGCAGGACGTGCAAGGTGGACATGTGGGCAAGCTACCCACGGTGGGGACGGCGTAGCCCCGACCGATGCCACTGGCCGCTGGTTCCCGCGACCGACGCTGCATTCGGCGGCCGATGGAACTTCGATGCCGGCCTGGGACTCACGCGGCGAACCGGGGTGACGCTTCCGACCCGGCACCTGAGGGGACCGGATCACCGAGGAGGATCAGCGCCACGACCCGGACCGAACTTACGGTTCCGACCCCGCCAGTGCAGCGGGCCGGGACGCGGCGCTGGGACAGATCCCACGGCTCGAACCGCGTGTCCGTGCCGACCCGACCGATGGGTGGGACCCATTCCCCGCTTCGGGTTGGGGCAACGGGTCGGCGAACCGGCCGGAAGTGCCGACGGTGGCGGCCCCTCGTCGCATCGGCGACGCGACATCCGGCCCCGCTGCTGGAGCTCGGCCGGCCTGCCACCAGAGCTGACGATCAGTCAGTTACGTGCGGGCCCCGGCCGCATCGACGCAAAAGCGCGCCGCGTCGACATCACGCACCGACACAGGGCGAGAATTCGGGCAGCGGGGCCTGCCCTCTCCGGGTGCGTCCGCGTGAAGATTCGCACTGCTCCTGGGTCTCGGCCACCGCATCGCACTGACAGGCCGCGGGAGCTATTGCGACGCCAAGGATTGTGCGGGCCACACCGAACGCTGCGCAACGTCCTGACCGGCTTGGGGAAGGGAGAGGACATCGGCCGCTCACACGAGTGGCCAATGTCCTCAGGGTTGCTGCCTCGGGGACGAGGCGTTTCACGACCTCGAGCACCGGTTCAGGTTCGGCCGGCTCCCCGCATGATGACGTGGGCGACGGCCAGGATCAACCCGACGATCAGGCCGAGCCAGAGCACGTGCGCGGCGAAGCCGAGCCCGCCGAAAACAACCAGCAGGACAAGCGCGAGGATGAGCAGCACGGTTACCTCCGGTGAGTTGTCGGGCGGGACGACACGACGTCTGCCCGGACACTTGCCCGGTGTAACCCTCGGTCTTGCCAAATCTTCCCGCACTGCGCTGCGTGGGTAGAGGGAGCCTCCGTCCTGGCCGGCCCCGCCCTCGCCCCCGATGGACCGGGCACATCTAGTCCGGGGTACGTGAGGCCCGGCACCGACCGGGTGGTGGAGCGGTCGTTGTGGCCGCCGGGAAGTGTCCGGGAGCACCCCCGTCCGGGGGGGTTTACGCCCTGGGCCGGGAGGTAACGATCACCATGCTCCGGTCCAGTGGCTGATCGCCGCGACCGGTGCTACCTGGATCGGTCCCACAGCCGGCCGACCCGGGGCCCGTAGAAGGTTCGCCGACGATGAGGAACTACGCAGACCGTAACGCCCTGACCGACTTCGAGAGCCTGGCCGCCGGCTCTCGACCCCGGGCACGTGTTCTCGGTGCGCATGAACTTGGCGAGTTGGACAACAACGAGCTGTTCGGGTTGCTGCGCGCCGCAGAGGGTGCGCAGCGGGACCGCATCCGCGAGGCGCTCGTGGTCCGCCACGGCGGGCTGGTGCGGTGGCTCGCCGCCCAGTACGCCAACCCCGCCGTGGACATCGAGGAACTGTGCCAGGTCGGCTACCTGGGCCTGGTGCTGGCCATCGACCGCTTCGACCCCGATCGGGGCTTCGACTTCCTGTCCTTCGCCCGCCCCACCGTGCAGGGCGAGATGCGGCGCTGGTTCCGGGACAAGCGCCGTTGGATCCGCCTGCCCCGCCGCCTGCAGGAGGCCAAGGCCGCCCTGAAAGAAGCCGAGGGCGAGCTGCTGGGTCGCCTGGGCCGTGAACCGTCCCGGGCCGAGCTGGCCGAGCACACCGGCCTGAGCCTGGAACTGGTGATCGAGGCGCTGGACGCCGACGACGCCTTCACCGCGACGTCACTGGACGCACCGGTGGGCGGTGAGGACGGCGAGTCGTTCACCGTCGCCGACTGCATCGGCAGCGCCGATGAACGTCTCGACCTGCTGCTGGACTGTCAGGTGCTGCGCGGGCCGATCGCTGAACTGTCCGAGCGGGACCGACAAATCCTGTACCTGCGCTTCTACCAGGAGCTGACCCAGTCCCAGATCGGCGAACAGCTCGGCTGCTCCCAGATGCAGGTCTCCCGCCTGCTGGCCCGCGCCCTCAAGCAACTACGCGAGGCCATGAACGACGACCGCCCCGCCGCGGTCGAAGACCTCTCTGTGGAGGATCTGGCCGCCGCAGTCTGAACGCCACCTGGGCGATCCACCCGCCGCCGCGCCGGGCCCGGCGGCGGGGGACACGGCTGAGAAACGAGGGCCGTGTGGGTGTGGGAGGCCCGCACGTTGGCCCTGGCCGGTCGCGCCGTACCGCCGCGGGTGACCGGTCCAGAGCCCGCGTCGTGGTCCGGGACATCCCGGCGCCCCCTGCTTGCCTTAGCGCTGTCGCGTCGACGCAATGGCGGCGGACCTCCCCGTAGGCGGGCGGCGGGCCCGGACCCAAGGCTTCGGTTGACGCCGGCCTGCCGAAAGCCGCGCGACGAGCCGGCACCATCGACCGCCCTGATCCCAGCGAACCCCTCGATGTACCGGCAAGATCGTGAAGATCCTCACGGCTTCGGGATTGTCGTCGGTGTGCTGATCGCGCTGCTGGTCACCAAGCTGATGAACAAGAGGTAGCCGGCTGCGTCCTCGCCGGGCGGAGTCGATGCGGCCCCACGGCCTCGACATGACCCGGCGGGTCGCGACCGAGCCACGGAGCTGCGGCGGGACCTTCCGGCCTCCCGCCACGGCGGGACGCCGGCTCGGGCGAGCGCCGAGTGACAACTGACCGAGCATCACTACCGGGGGATCCTCATGCGTGTTTTCACCTGCGACAGCTGCGGGCAGTTGGGTTCTCTTCCACAACGACACCTGCCTGCGCTGCCCGGCACCACTGGGCTGTGACCACGACCGGATGTCGATGGTCGCACTGATCGATCTCGGACACGGAGCTCTGGTGGCCATGACGGGCACTGCCATGTCCTGGCAGCGGTACGGCAACGCGGCAGTGGTGTGATGCAACCGGCTCGTCGCCACCGATCCCCCATGCTCACTGGACATCCACTGGCTTGCGCCGGGAGCGCTGCTGCCCCGGGCGATGCGGCCGGCATGCAGGTCACGCGGTCGGTCGCCGGCGCTGTGGGTCGGACACGCAGATGTCCGAAGGAACTGACGCAGAATCACTCTCGGTGGCGATCTGCGGCGGCGACCAGTCTCGCGGGAAGTGTCCTGCCTCTCGCGCGAGGAGAGCCGGCCGTGGTGGCGCGGCGGGCATCAGGGTGGTCGGACAGTACCGCCCTGCGCCCGGCCGGCGTCGCGGTGGCGTCTCGGGCGAGGGCGGGTGGGTAGGTGCCTGCGAGGTGCGTTGACAGCCGTCGCGCGAGAACCAGGGGATCAGGTCGAGGTGGCGCAGGCATCGGGGCGGTTGGACGCGGGGGAGATCCATGAGCAGGCAGTGGCCAACGGGCGCGCGGAACTCAACCGCCCGGTGCGCGCGCTGGCCTTCTCAGGCCTGGCGGCCGGTCTGCTGATGGGCCTGACCGGTCTCGGGGTCGCCGGGAGCCGGGCGGTGTTGCCGGGGGTGGCCGGCGCGGAGTTCATCGCGCTGCTGTTCTACCCGTTGGGTTTCCTGGCCGTGGTCATCGGCCGGGCCCAGTTGTTCACCGAGAACACGTTGTTCCCGGTGCTCGTCGTGCTCCAGGAACGCAGACATCTGTGGATCACGGCCCAGCTGTGGGTCGTGGTGTTCGCGGGCAACGTGGCCGGCGCGGCGCTGTTCGCAGCGCTGACCGAGCCGACCGGTGCACTGCAGCCCGCGGCGGTCCAGGAGTTGGTGCAACTGGGCGTCACCGCCACCGCGGCGCCGTTGACACATGTGCTGACCGGCGCGGTGCTCGGGGGATGGCTGATCGCCACCATGGCCTGGCTGGTCAGCGGCGCCCAGCACACGATCGGGCAGGTGGTGCTGATCTGGTTGGTGACGTTCGTGGTCGGGCTGCTGCACTTGGCGCACTGCATCGCCTCCAGCGGTTACATCCTCGCCGCAGCGATGGCCGGTCGGGTCTCCGTGGGCCGGTACGCGGCCTGGCTGGGCACCGCGACGGCGGGCAACATCATCGGCGGGGTCGTCATGGTCGCGCTGCTGAACCACTCCCAGGTCCACGCCGGCGGCGGACGGGCCCGGCAGGAACGCATCCGAGCCACCCACGCCCAGACCAGTGCCCGCCAACGCAACGACGCCCTGGCCGTGCGCATGCACAGCCCCGGCGGCGACCCGGACGGAACCCTGACCATCGCCTGCGAGTGCTCCGACCCGGGATGCTCGCGACAGGTGTCCATGTCCGGCGGCGATTACCGTCGGCTGCGTCAAGAACCGACTTGGTTCGCGCTCGTCGACGGACACCCCACCCCCGGCGTCGAGCTGGTGGTGCAACGCCATGTCGGTTACGTCGTCGTCGAACTCAGCGGGGACGCGGCCGAGGCAGCCGACGAGGAAGACACCCAGACCGTCTCCGACCCCGCACCCCAGGCCGTGTCCGACCCCGCGCCGACGACTGCCGTGCCCCGCTGACCGTCCGGCCCGCAGACCATTGACCCGCATCGAGCGGCGGTGAACCGAGGAACACGAACACTGACGGGGCCCCATATCCGTCGGGCCGCGGAGTCGTCGGCACCACGTGGGTCCACCGAGGGCGAGACGGCGGTGCGGGCACACCCCGCGGCAACGAGTCGTCGCGGCGGCATTCAGTGCCGGCATGTGCTGACAGCGCTCGAGGGCGGTCGGCGGGCATCCGTGTGCCGACCTGCGAGGGGCGCCGGGCCCAGGAGCAACGGTCATGGCTGCTGTCGAACGCACTTTCACGGTCGGTTCTGCGCCTTCGGCGGTGATCGACTACTTGAAGGACCTCTCCAACGCGGTCGAGTGGGACCCGGGCACCGAGTCCTGCGAACGCACCGACTCCCGGCTCGGTCGCAGCAGTGGCCACCTGGCACAACGTGTCGAAGTTCTTCGGCACCACCACTGAACCGACCTGCACCATCGCCCGACTCGGTGACCACACGATCGTGTTCGTCGGGCAGAGTCCGAGGGTGACCTCGACCGACACCATCACCGTGTGACCAACAGATGGCGGCAGTCAGATCAACTATCACGTCGAGCTGGAGGTGCACGGTCTGGCGAAGCTTGCCGCGCCCGCCATGAACCGGGCTTCGAAAAGCTCGCCGGGACGCCGAGAGACGGGTGACCGAAGTCCTGAGCAGGCTGCTCTCATGAGGCTCGTGAGCGCCCCGGACGCGATCATTCGCTGGGTCAGGCGCGATTGGTGACCCCAGCGGGCAAAAGCAGATTACGTCCAGGTTCGACCGCCGGGGCAGCGGTGGGTGCTCGGCGGCGTCGAGGTCACCGGTGCCGCAGCGGATGTCGCTGCGGACCTGTTGTCAGGAGCCGCCTCGGCCGTCCCGGTCATCGTCCCGGCGGGGTTGGTCCGGCTCTGCGTTCGGCGCCGGTCTCTCCGGAGAAGTCCTCGTCACCGGCGACGCGACCCACGAAGTCCCCGGCGGGGCCGGTCACGTGGGGCTCGGGTCTTTTGCCGGTCGGGTACGGTCGCGTGAGGCGAAGACCGATCTCCTGGCTCTCGAGAGCGTGCACCGCGCGAACGGGGCGTGAGATTGGGCGTGAAGGAGTCCGGTGTGAGCGAGCTGGTCGAGACCTTGGCGGAGTTGGCCTGCCTCCCGGACGGCAGTGCACAGGTCCAAGCCTGCCTGCACCGGATAGTGGACCTGGTGACCGCGGTGGTGGAACCGGTCGACTCCGCCTCGATCACGGTGAGCCGCAGTGGCCAGTGGGTGACCCTGGCCAGCAGCGACGCCCTCGCGCTCGACCTGGATGCCGAGCAGTACACGCAGGCCGATGGCCCGAGCTTGCAGGCGCTGGACGGGGAACCGGTTGCCGTGCCCGAGACGGGGGCAACGGATCAATGGCCCCAGTTCCGGCAGAAGGCCCGCTCGCTCGGCCTGTACGCGGCCCTGTCGGTGCCGCTGTTCGCGCTCCGTGGCGTGCCGCTCGCCTCCTTGAACCTTTACGCCCGCGACCCCGCGGCGATGCGCCCCCTCATCGCCGAGGTGCTGGCCCTTTACGATCCGCCGGAGCAGGCGCGCTCGCGCGGTGAAGCCCTGCCCGGCGGGGCCGGTCAGCTCGTACAGGGACTGGCCGCCGCCCTTGAGGTCAACGCAGAGATCCAGCACGCCCTGGGAATGTTGATCGGCTCGCGGCGGATCAAGGCCGACCAGGCATACCTCGTCCTGCAGGGGATCGCCGAGGGCGAACGGTCATCTCTGCACGCCGCCGCGCGCACCCTGCTGGAGCGTCACGAGGCCTGAGCCGCGGTCCCGACGGTCCTGGCGGGGCATTCCAGAACACGGCCGCCTCGAACGGCCGGCCAGCGGCGGCGTGGCCGCGAGTGCGCCGGTCCCGCGCTCGGGGTGGGTGTCGCGCAGCCTCCGACCTCAGTCCGTCGGGCCGCCGGTGGCGGCTTCCACGAGGGCGCGGGCCACCTCGTGGAGTTTGCGGTTGGTGGTGTTGGACAGTTCCCGCAGGACCGCGAAGGCGGACTGGGGTGAGCAGCGCCGCTCGCCCATGATGATGCCCTTGGCCTGTTCGACCACGGCCCGGTGTTCCATGGCCGCACGCATGTGACGTGCCTCGGTGGCGGCATCGTCGTAGAGATGGGCGTTGCCCACTGCGACCGCGGCGTATGCGGCGAAGGTGGACCCGAGTTCGACCAGTTCGGGGGGGAAGTGCACGGGCGCCCGGGAATAGAGGTTCAGGGCCCCGGTGACCCCTTCCTGCAGCGGTAGGGCCAGGGACAGGGAGCTGCCCATCCCGGCCGCGAGTGCGGCCTTGGTGAAGACGGGCCAGCGGATCTCGGTGGCCATGTCCTGAATCAGTAGCGTTTCCCCGGCCGCAGCGGCGTCCAGACACGGGCCGTGCCCTTCCTCGTACTGCGTCTCGTCCAGGCTCAGCGCGGCCTGTCCGGTGAACACCGCGGTGTAGGCGGCGCTGCCGCGCAGCAGCGTCACCGAGGCCTCCCCGTCCCCGACCGCTGCCTTCTGGGCCAGCGCCGCCACCTGCCCGAGCACGCCCCCCAGGTCGTGGCGG
The DNA here is from genome assembly GCA_036269075.1 of Sporichthyaceae bacterium. Classification (NCBI taxonomy): domain Bacteria; kingdom Bacillati; phylum Actinomycetota; class Actinomycetes; order Sporichthyales; family Sporichthyaceae; species Sporichthyaceae bacterium. Next base: position 19,845 of record DATASX010000099.1, on the reverse strand, counting down.
GAGAAATCGATGCGCGCAAGTTCGGCGATCGCCCACAACGGTGAATCCGGCGCTTGAGTGGCGCCGCCGCCACCGCTCGGGCTGCCGATCATGTATGGGCCTGCGGCGGGCGGTGTCACACGTTCGTTCATCGGCGGCCTTCGGTGAATCGCACGCCGGGGTCCGGAGCGCGCGGCGGGGAGGGTGAACCCGGTAGGGGTTGCCCGGCGGTGCGCCCGCGGCGCTCACCCAGAATCCGCGCCACTTCATGACGCCGGTCCGCCCCCACCAACCCGGCAGTGGCCACAACGTCTTGATCTTAGCTCGCCCGCGCAGGGACCGAAGGGTCACCCGCACGGCACCTGAGCGGGCCGAGGGCGCGGTTCGGGGCGAGCACGCACGCGGCGCCGTCGGGCCGCCGGGTCCTCGCAGGTCGATCACATCGAGCGCGCCGGGTGTGATCGAGCAGCGGAACGGGTTACCTCGACCCGGCCGCGGGGCCGGCGCAACGCCCGGATTCCTCGATCCTCCTGACTGAGGAGGGGCTCGCCGCGGGCGCATCCGTGGTGCTGTGCGCAGGTGGGCGCGGGGCCATGTGGGCAGCGCGCGAACCGGCACAGGATCCCGCGGCATCGACGGGGCGCCGGTGGGTAGATCATCGCGGTTGTACCGGTCATGACGCGGCCGGTCGAGCCACCGTCGGACGAAGATGGATGGTGCTGCCCGATGCGTTGTTCCCTCGCCGTTGCCGTGTCCACCCTCGCGGCCGCTGCGCGTGGCCGAACGAACCACTTGGTTCGGGGACGATCTCGTTTCCTCCGACCTGGACAGGCACAGCCGATGTCCCGATGATCGCCGGACCGTCGCGACCCGCGGCCGATCCCATCGACGTGGCGCCGCGGCCCGGGCCTGATGCGGACCCGGCTGCATCGGCCCGGCTTCTCATTCAGTACGCGGTGAACATCCTGGGCCGGCGATTGCTCATGGACCCGCAGGAAGCCTTCGCCGCTCTGCATCACCTCGCCAGGTGCAACGACCTGACCCCACAGCTGCAGGCGGCCATGATCGTCGAAGGCGCCGCCCGTTGTCCGTGGCAGACCGCCTGAGAGGTTGCCCGTTCTCGGCCGCCGGCTGCCGCCGAACTGACGGCCAATCAGATACCGGTGTTGAGGATCGCGGCGGTACGCGCTGACCCGGCACGGCGAATGTCGAAACCTGGACTGCGCGGTCGCGGCCAGGTCGAAAATCCTAGGAGCTCTTGATGCGAGCGGCCGGGAGTGCCGCGCGGCCGGAAAGGCCCGGGGCATCCTGAAGTGAGGCAACCACCGCCGGTGCGCCCCTGTGTCGGCGTGCCGGATTTCTGCGGGAGAGCTGTCCGAGAACTGCAACCGCGACCTGGCGCCGAAGGCTGGCGGAGTACGCCACCGGCACGCTCGGGCCGCAATGACCGCTTTCGGGGTGGATTAGGCACCGGCGCCTGCGGTTAGATATCCATTGTCGTTTCTGGTCATGACGCGGCCGGTTGAGCCTCCATCCGAGATGGACGGTGCCCCGTGCGCGGTGAACCCGACGAGGATGTCAGAGTCTTTTCGAAGGTGAGGGTGGGTGCGGCCCCGCCGGAACCTGAGTCGTTGTCGAACACGGTCACCTCGCGGGCGGGGCACCGCCGCGTCGAGGAGCTGGAGGCGGCGTTCGCGGTACTGAACGGTGCGGGCATCAGGTTGCCGCCGTCGTGCGGAATCGCCTGGGCCGGGACGCATCGGGTGTGGGCCGGAAGCGATGAGTACGCGCGGCTGTTCGAACGCATTCAATCCGAGGTCGGTGAGGGTCCCCGCCGGGTGGTCCTGGCCACCGGCCTTCCCGTGCCGGTACCCGAGGTTGCGACCGAGCACCGGTGGCCTGCCTTCACCGCTCTGGCCCGCGTGTACGGCTTGGTTGGTGCGCACAGCGAACCCCTGCACATCGCCGGCCGGACTGCGGGGGCCATCACCTGGTACTGGACGGGTGAGCCCGGGCCGGAAGTGTCCGATCTGCGCGCCGGCGCCACCGCGGTGGCCACGTTCCTCACCCCGCAGGCTGGCCCCGACCGCCCCGAGCCGGCCGGCGGCCACGGCGGCAGCAACGGGATGCTGGGCACGGCGGTCGACATCGTCGGGGTCTGGTTCTGTGTGGAGCCCGGAGTGGCCTTGTCGATGTTGCGGCGCGTTGCCCGGTGCCAGGGCCTTTCCATGGCGGAGCAGTCCCGGATCGTCGTCAACTGTGCCCTCACCTCGGCCTGGAAGCTCAAGGCGCCACGCGGGCAACCGACCCGGGAACAGCTGACCGCCGCGCTCGCCACAGCCAGCGCCGCGGGCCGCCGACGCAAGCGGCAACTCGGCGACGCTCCGGTTGCGGTGACCGGCCCCAGGTAGGACCGCTTGCCCGGCGGCGAACGGAGCCGGCACGCGCGCCCGGCGGAGTGAGGCAGTCCCTGCCTGGGCAGGTGACGGCAGACAGTGGTGTTGGCCGCCGGTGGGGTGGGGGAGCGGGATGACGACGGAGCGCATGGAACTGGTGGACCACGCGCCACTGCCGGTCGAGGAGATGCAGCTGATCGACGCGTACTGGCGGGCGGCAAATTACCTGTCGGTCGGGCAGATCTACCTGCTGGACAACCCGTTGCTCCGTCAACCGTTGAGCGTCGAGCAAATCAAGCCGCGGCTGCTGGGGCATTGGGGCACGACGCCTGGGCTGAACTTCATCTACGTGCATCTGAACCGGGCGATCCGCCGACGCGACCTGTCCGCCGTGTATGTCGCCGGCCCGGGGCACGGCGGCCCAGGACTGGTGGCCAACGCCTACCTGGAGGGCACCTACAGCGAGGTCTACCCCTCGATCAGCCGCGATGAGGCGGGGCTGAGGCGGTTGTTCCGCCAGTTCTCCTTCCCCGGCGGGATCCCCAGCCACGTCGCACCGGAAACACCAGGGTCGATCCACGAGGGCGGCGAGCTGGGCTACGCGCTGGTGCACGCCTACGGCGCGGCCTTCGACAACCCCGACCTACTCGTGGCCTGCGTGATCGGTGACGGGGAGGCCGAGACCGGGCCGCTGGCTGCGAGCTGGCATTCGAACAAGTTCGCCAACCCGGCCCGCGACGGTGCGGTGCTGCCCATACTCCATCTCAACGGTTACAAGATCGCGAACCCGGCGGTGCTGGCCCGGATCGGCGACGACGAGCTGGACGACCTGCTGCGCGGCTACGGGCACGAGCCCTACCTCGTCGCCGGGGACGATCCCGAGCAGATGCATCAGCAGATGGCGGCGAGCCTGGACCGCGTCCTCGACCGAATCGGCGAGATCCAACGCCTGGCGCGCGACGGCGGGGACCGCTCACGTCCCCGCTGGCCCTGCCTGGTGCTGCGAACACCGAAAGGTTGGACCGGCCCGCGCGAGGTGGACGGCCTGCCGGTGGAGGGCACCTGGCGGGCGCACCAGGTGCCCCTGGCGCGGGTCCGTGAGGACAAGGGCCACCTGCGAGCGCTGGAGGACTGGCTGCGTTCCTACCGGCCGGCGGAGCTGTTCGACCAGACCGGCGCCCTGCGCCCGGAGCTGGCCGCCCTGGCCCCGGCCGGTGATCGGCGGATGAGCGCCAATCCGGTGACCAACGGTGGCACGCTGCTGCACGACCTGGACCTGCCGGACTTCCGTCGCTATGCCGTCGAGGTCGCGCAACCCGCCACGACGAGCAGCGAGGCCACCCGGGTGCTCGGGGAATGGTTGCGCGACGTCGCACGCGGCAACCCCGCCTCGTTCCGGATCTTCGGCCCGGACGAGACCGCTTCGAACCGGTTGCAAGCGGTGTTCGAGGCCACCGACCGAGCCTGGGACGCGATCCGGCTGCCCACCGATGAGCACCTCGACCCGGACGGCCGCGTCCTGGAGGTGCTTTCGGAGCACCTGTGCCAGGGCTGGCTCGAGGGGTACCTGCTCACCGGGCGGCACGGGCTGTTCAACTGCTACGAGGCGTTCATCCACATCGTCGACTCGATGGTCAACCAGCACGCCAAATGGCTCAAGGTCACCCGCGACATCCCCTGGCGGGCCCCGATCGCGTCGTTGAACTACCTGCTGTCCAGCCACGTCTGGCGCCAGGACCACAACGGGTTCTCCCACCAGGACCCCGGGTTCATCGACCACGTCGTGAACAAGAAGGCCGCGATCGTGCGCGTTTACCTGCCACCGGATGCCAACACGTTGCTCTCGACGATGGACCACTGTCTGCGCAGCCGCCACTACATCAACGTGGTCGTCGCCGGTAAACAGCCCGCGCTGAACTACCTGCCGATGGATGCCGCGATCCTGCACTGCACCCGCGGCGTGGGCATCTTCGAGTGGGCCGGGAACTGCGGCAGCGACCTGCCGGACGTGGTGCTGGCCTGCGCCGGGGACATCCCCACGTTGGAGACGTTGGCGGCCGCCGCGATCCTGCGCGCCGAACTACCGCAGCTGAAGGTGCGAGTGGTCAACGTCGTGGACCTGATGCGCCTGGAACCGGACAGCGAACATCCGCACGGTCTGCCCGACTCCCAGTTCGACGCCCTGTTCACCACCGATCGCCCGGTCATCTTCGCCTACCACGGCTACCCGGCGCTGATCCACCGGCTGACCTACCGGCGCAGGAACCACCCCAACATCCACGTCCGCGGCTATCAGGAGGAAGGCACCACGACCACCCCCTTCGACATGGTCATGCTCAACGACCTGGACCGCTTCCACCTGGTCATGGACGTGATCGACCGGGTGCCCGGCCTGGCCGACCGGGCCGCGCTGCTGCGCCAACGCATGGTCGATGCGCGTATTGCCGCGCGGGCCTACACCCGCCGGCACGGCGAGGACGACCCGGCGATCCGGGACTGGACCTGGCCGAACTAATGCGCGTGCTCGTGGTCAACGCCGGGTCGTCGTCGTTGAAGGTTCGCCTGCTCGAGGGCGAGGACCTGATCGGTTCCTACGAGCAGATCCCCACCGAAATCGCGCCCGCCGTCGAGGCGGTCGGTCATCGCATCGTGCACGGCGGCACCCGGTTCACCGGGCCCGTCGTGATCGACGACGTCGTGGAGCAGCAGTTGCACGCACTGGCCGAACTGGCCCCGCTGCACCAATCGAAGTCGCTGCAGGCACTCGCGGCCGCGCGTGAGGCGTTCCCCGACGTCACGCACGTCGCCTGCTTCGACACCGCCTTCCACGCCCGCATGCCGGCGAAGGCACGCACCGTCGCACTTCCCCGCGCCTGGCGGGACAAGTACGCGCTACGCCGTTACGGATTCCACGGCCTGTCCCATGCCTGGGCGGCGCGGCGTGCCGTGCAGTTGGCACCGACGGCCCGCCGCATCGTCACCTGCCATCTCGGCGCCGGCGCGTCCCTGTGCGCGGTGCTGGACGGATGCTCGGTCGAAACCACCATGAGCTTCACCCCACTGGACGGGCTGGTGATGGCCACCCGCAGCGGCTCGGTCGACCCCGGGTTGCTGCTTTGGTTGCAGGAACGCGAAAACCTCACGGCGGGCGAGCTGACCGACGCGCTGGAGCAGCACTCGGGACTGGCGGGGCTGGCCGATGAGCCGGACATGCGCGCCCTGCTGGCCCGCACCGACCGCGAGGCCCGCCTGGCCGTCGAGGTTTACGTGCACCGGCTGGCGGCCGGCGTTGCCGCGATGACTGCCGCACTGTCCGGGCTCGACGCCCTGGTCTTCACCGGCGGGGTGGGGGAGAACGCCGCGGCCGTGCGCGCCGAGGTCGGCGGATACCTGGGCCATCTCGGTGTCGACATCGATCAGGACAGGAACCGCAATGCCCGCCCGGACGCACGGATCAGTGCGGATGGCGCCCGCGTCCCGGTTTTCGTCATCGCCGCACGGGAGGACCTTGAAATCGCCGGTCTCTGCACGACCCTGCTCCAGCCACGCTGAGGAGGTGCGGCAAGCCGAGGACGCTGCGCTGCGCCAAGTACGCCTCGGATTTCAGCTCCTGACACCGAAGGCTGCCAAGCACCACGGTGACAGCCGTGGGGCCGGCGGCGGCGCGTCGCGCCTCGGGCCCCACGATGCAGTTCAACAGCCGACGGGTCAGGTTCGGGTGGTCCGGTTCAGGTCGATGACGACCTTGCCGAGGGTGTGTCCCGACTCGACGGCCCGCAGTGCTGTGGGCGCCTCGTCGAAGGGGTAGGTCTGCAGGACTTTCGGATCCGCTTTTCCGGTGGCCACCAGTTCGGCCACGGGTTCCAGGCCGGCCCCGGTGGAGATGAGGAACGTTCCGCCGAGTGCTTCGACGCCGGGGTCGACGATCGAGACGATTCTTGCCGGGTCGCCGACCAGGTTTGCCACCGCGTTCAGCGCGTTTCCGCCCACCAGGTCGATGAGCGCGTCGGGGCCGTCGGGCAGGAGCTCGCGGACGCGGGCTGCCACATCGCCGTTGTCGTGGGTCACCAGGGTCGCGCCGAGGCTTTCGGTCAGGCGCCGTTTGGCCTCGCTGCCGATGCCGATCACTGCGGCGCCGCGGTCGCGGGCGAGTTGGGCGGCCATGACTCCGACGCCGCCGCCGATGCCGTTGATCAGCACGGTGTCCCCGGCGTGGAGCTTCACCCGGTCCAAGGCCTCCCAGGCGCTGGATCCGGCCACCGGCAGGGCGGCGGCCGCGACGAAGTCCAGGTTCACCGGTTTGTGGGTGGTGGAGGCGGCGAGCAGGACCGCGTGTTCGGCGTAGGTGCCGTGCTCCGGGGCCGCCCTGCCCATCACCTCGTCACCGACGGTGAATCCTTCGACGTCACCGCCGACCGCCGTCACCGTGCCCGCGGCCTCGCTGCCCAGCACCATCGGGAATGCGGGGGTGGCGGCCGGGTCGGCCCTCATTCCGGCGCGGACCTTGAAATCGACCGGGTTGACCCCGATCGCGTGAACCTTGATCACCAGCTCGCTCGGCCCCGGCGTCGGTTCGGGACGGTCGAACCAGATCTCGTTCTCCGGACCGCCGTAGGCGCTGTAGCCGTATGCCTTGCTCATATTTCTGCCTCTCAGTCGTCCGTGGTCCGCAGCTACCCGACGCGGCAAGATCGAGGCAGGCCCAGTGTCCGGCCTCGATTGCACCGCACCCCGGTTGGCCCTAGCGGGCGCCCTCCTCGACGCTCTGCTCCAGGGACGGGGCGCTCGGGTCTCGCGGCGTGAACGGGGCGTCGATGATCGGGTGGTCGCGCGGATCGGGTTGTTCGGCGGCGCGTTCCGGGTGTCCGCCGGCTCGCACGTCGCCCTGCGGCTCGTCTCCCTCGCCGGTCGACTTCGCCGACCCCTCGTTCACGCCTTCGGGTGTGCTCAAATCCGCGGTGGGCTCGGTCATGTCGACCCGCTACCCGCCTCGGGCTTCGGGAACCCCGGGCAGCGGGGCCGACGCGGCCCGGCGCCGCGACCGTGCCGACGGTTCGGTGCGCAAGCCCCGCGAGGCTGCGGCGGCCGACCCGGCACTGTGCAACAGGCTGGCGAAGCCCTTGAGCGATTTCGGACAGCGGATCGCCCTGGTCCTCGGGCATCAAGCACCACGACACCACCGGCATCGATGCCGCCCAGAATGACCTGAACACCACCGAGGCTCACCTCCGCCGGCTTCGGGATCCTGGTCAAAGAGGACGACAACCCGAAAATCTGACCCCCGCGGTGCAACTGACGATCGGTCAGAAGTGAGGGGTGATCAGTCTGCTCTGCGGTAGCGGATGTGGGTGCTCAGTGGTGAGTGCAGGACCTCGACGGGTTCGAAGCCGGAATTCTCGACTCCGTCGAACATCCGCTCACCGGAGCCGAGCAGAACCGGTGGCAGGTGGTTCCCTGCACGCAACCCCCGGATTCGCGACACGCCTACTGATGCGGCATCGGCGATGCACCGAGCGGGATCCAATCCTCGCCGGACGCCGACGCCGCGTCTCACTGACTTACCGTCAGATATGGCGAGGCCCGGGTCGGCCGGAGAGCCGACCCGGACCTCGAGGTCGTTGCGGTCGCGGTAGCGGCCGGTGGTGCAACCAGGATCAGCGGTGCAGGTCGTACCGGTCGAGTTCCATGACCTTGGTCCAGGCCGCGGCGAAGTCGTGGGCGAACTTTCCCTTGGCGTCGTTCTGGGCATATACCTCGGCGATCGCGCGGAGCGAGGAGTTGGACCCGAAGACCAGGTCGGCGGCGGTGGCATCGGCGACGACCTGGCCCGTGGCGCGGTTGCGTCCCTGGTAGAGGCCCTCGCCGGTGGAGGCCGGCGCCCACTCGGTGCCGACGTCGAGCAGGTTGACGAAGAAGTCGTTGCTCAACGTCCCGACCTTTTCGGTGAACCGGCCGTGCGCGGAGCCTCGGTGGTTCGCGCCGAGCACCCGCAGGCCGCCGACCAGCACGGTCATCTCCGAGGCGGTCAGGCACAGCAGGTTCGCCTTGTCCAGCAGGTGCACCTCGGCCGGCATCTTGTCACCGGCCGGGTAGAAGTTGCGGAAGGCATCGGCCTTCGGCTCGAGCACAGCGAAGGAATCGACGTCGGTGAGTTCCTGGGTCGCGTCGGTGCGACCCGGCCGGAACCCGACGGTCAGCTCCACACCGCCGTCCCTGGCCGCCTTCTCCACGGCCGCGGTCCCGGCGAGCACGATCAGGTCCGCCAGCGAGATCTTCGTCGCGCTGCCGGCGTTGAAGTCGGCCTGGATCTCCTCCAGCGAGGCGAGCACCTTGGTCAGCTCCGTCGGGTCGTTGACCTCCCAGCTGCGCTGCGGCTCGAGCCGGATGCGCGCACCGTTGGCGCCGCCCCGCTTGTCGGTGCCGCGGAAGGTGACTGCCGAAGCCCAGCCAGTCGAGACCAGCTGCGGAACCGTCAGCCCGGAGGCGAGCACCTTGGCCTTGAGCGCCGCGACGTCCGCCTCGGAGACCAGCGGGCCCTCGTGGGCCGGGACCGGGTCCTGCCACAGCTGCGCCTGCGGGACCCACGGGCCGAGGAAGCGGGTGATCGGGCCCATGTCGCGGTGCAGCAGCTTGTACCCGGCCTTGGCGAATTCGACCGCGAGCTCTTCGGGGTGCTCGTGGAAGCGGCGCGAGATCGGCTCGTAGACCGGGTCGAAGCGCAGTGCCAGGTCGGTGGTGGCCATCATCGGCGCGTGCCGGATGCTCGGGTCGTGCGCGTCCGGGACGGCGTCGGCAGCGGCGCCATTGGCCGGTTTCCACTGATTGGCACCGGCCGGGCTGGTGGTCAGCTCCCACTCGTGGCCGAAGAGGGTGTCGAAGAAGCTGCTGTCCCACTGGGTCGGGGTCGGCGTCCAGGCGCCCTCCAGACCGGAGGTGACGGTGTCGTAGCCCTTGCCGACGCCGTTCTGGTTTGCCCAACCCAGGCCCATGCTGTGCACCGGGCAGCCCTCGGGCTCCGGGCCGACCAACGCCGGGTCGCCGTTGCCGTGGGCCTTGCCGAAGGTGTGGCCGCCGGCGATCAGCGCCACGGTCTCCTCGTCGTTCATCGCCATCCGACCGAAGGTCTCGCGGATGTCATGTGCGGACTTCAGCGGGTCCGGGTTGCCGTTGGGGCCCTCCGGGTTGACGTAGATCAGGCCCATCTGCACCGCGCCCAGCGGGCCGGTCAGGTCGCGCTCACCGCTGTAGCGCTCGTCGCCCAACCAGGTGTCCTCCGGACCCCAGAAGACCTCCTCGGGTTCGAAGACGTCGGGACGACCGAAGGCGAAACCGAAGGTCTCGAACCCCATCGACTCCAAGGCCACGTTGCCGGCCAGCACCAGCAGGTCCGACCAGGAGACGGCGTTGCCGTACTTCTGCTTGACGGGCCAAAGCAGCCGCCGGGCCTTGTCCAGGTTGCCGTTGTCCGGCCAGCTGTTGAGCGGGGCGAAACGCTGCTGGCCCGCGCCGCCGCCGCCGCGGCCGTCGTGGATGCGGTAGGTACCCGCGGCGTGCCAGGTCAGCCGGATGAACAGCGGGCCGTAGTGACCGTAGTCCGCCGGCCACCAGTCCTGCGAGGTCGTCATCACCTCGGTGATGTCCCGCTTCAGGGCCGCCACGTCGAGGCTCTTGAACGCCTCGCGGTAGTCGAAGTCCTGGCCCAACGGACCGGGCTTGGACTGGTGCCGGTGCAGCACCGACAGGTTCAGCTGGTTCGGCCACCAGTCCTGGTTGGACCGCGGCCGGTGCTCGGTGGCCTTGGGGCCGGCAAGGGCTGGATTCTCGCTGTCAGACACGGAGGTCCTTCTTCCTGTCTCGCTGCGTTTTCGGGGGCGATGTTGCAGATTCAGGCGGTTCCGGAGGCCAAGCAGGCGGGGCAAAGGCCCCAGTAGATGACCTCGGCCTCCTCCAGTGCGTAGCCGTGGTCGTCGGCGGCGGTCAGGCACGGTGTCTCGCCAACGGCGCAGTCGACATCGGCGATCACGCCGCACGACCGGCACACCACGTGATGGTGGTTGTCCCCGACCCGGGACTCGTAACGCGCAACGGATCCCGCGGGCTGGATGCGCCGCACCAGTCCCACGGCGCTCAGGGTGTTCAGCGAGTCGTAGACGGCTTGGTGCGAGACATCGGGCAACTCCCTGCGCACCGCGCGCAGGATGGATTCGGTGTCGGCGTGCGGATTGGCGCGCACGGCGCCGAGCACCGCGAGCCGCGGCCGAGTCACCCGCAACGACGCCTCACGCAGAAGTTGCGGGAAATCCATGGTTGCGGCCACTCCGCCATCCTTGTAGATCATTCCTGACCTGGTCAAGAATGGTGACGAGGTCGGGTCGGGGACGGGAGTACACCCGACGCGGGGCAAATTGGCGAATGGCTCCTCGAGCAGGTCGGCTACAAGATTCTCGCCGTGCCGGTCCTGCGCGCGGCTGCACTTCTGCGCGTAACGGGCTGACCCGAACCGACCACGGGGCCCATCCCAAACCTGAACCGCAACCCGCCCAGCGATGCTTGATCGACACTTGATCGGTACGGCGCTGGGGCCTTGCGCGTCGATCGAGGCCCTGCGCCGCGAGCTCGCCGAAGGAGCCGGACTCGGGCCGACCGCTGTCGCGTGCGGGTCGCCGAGCCGGCGCGGGCGGACTCACCTCGCCGCGGTGAGCACCTGCGGGCTGATTGTCTTCAGGGTGGCGTTGCACCAGGTCGCCTGCCGAAGGGTCCGTGCCTGACACTGCGTCACTACTTCCAGCAGCTCGCTGTCGCGGGTCGCCTGCGCCCCTTGGCCGAGCATCGTCCACAGCACCGCGTTGCCTTGCGCCTGCAGGTACAACTGGCGCAAATCGCGCAGCAGGAGCAGGCCGCCTTCCTTACCTCGCCCCGGTACTTCGGCGGATTTCTCCCGCAGGACCTCCACGGCAGGCGACGGTCCGACAGGGTCTTGGTGCTGCGTGAGTTCCTTGCCGTAGCGCTCGGCCGCCGGGGCGAGGTCCTGGCGGTTGTGCAGGCTCCAGCGGGCCAGGATCGCCGCGACGTGCACAATCTCGTGCTCGGCGTGGTGTCGCTGCGCCACCCGGTGCAACTCGCTCTCCAGCTCCACCTCGCCGTCGTGCACCTCGTCCAGCACCAGGGCGATGCCTCGGCTCACGGCGTCACCTCCTGGGCGTGGGCGCCCGCCCCGCCGGCGGTCGGGCAAGGGTCAGGGTGCACCGGCGCGGACGCGGTGTTGGTCGGGGCCAGGCACGGCTGCCCGTCGCGAGTGCGCAGCCGTACCGCGGCGGCGGCGGTCTTGAACATCGGCTGCTTGGACAGCGGGTCCCAGTCGGTGATGGTCAACTCGTTCGCCGCCCGCGGCTCGTGCTCGGGGTCGTCCCAGTAGCCGTAGTGGAAGGGCAGGAACAGCACGCCGTCGCGGATGCCGCTGATGCGCAGCCGGGCCGCGACGGTCGCCCGCGGTGAGGAGATCTCCAGCAGGTCCCCCTCCTGGAGCTGTTCGCGAGCCGCGTCGGCCGCGGACATCTCCACCCACACCGCCGGTGCGGCGGCCTGCAACTGCGGTGCGCGCGCGGTCTTGGTCCGCGTGTGGAAGTGGAACAGGGTCCGTCCCGTGGTCAGCACGTAGGGGAACTTCTCGCTAGGGACCTCGCTGGGCGGCACGAACTCGGCGCCCTTGAGCAGCGCCTTGCCCTGCGGGTTGCTCGCCCGGTACTGGGCGGGCTCGGTCGGGGCACCGGTGACCGGGTCCTTGCCGTAGGACTCGCACATGTGCGGCGCGGCGAAGCTGATGCCGTCGGTGTAGAGCCGCTCGCAGCCGTGCGGGTGCTGCGCGTTGACCGGCCACGGGATCCCCGACGGGCCGCGCAGCATCTGGTAGCTCAGCCCGGTGTAGTCGCACGGGCGCCCGGCGCTGGCGGCTTTCCAGGCTTCGAACGCCGACTCCGGGTCGCCCCAGTGGATCAACGGGTTGCCGTCGCGGTCGCGCAGATTCAGGCGGCTGGCGTAGTCGCGGAAGATGTCCAGGTCGGGCCGCGCCCGCCCGGGCGGGTCGACCGCCTTCTCCGACAGGTGCACGGTGCGGTCGGCGTTGGTGAAGGTACCGGTCTTCTCCCCCCACGTTGCGGCGGGCAGGACGACGTCGGCCAGTTCGGCGGTCTCGGTGCGGAAGATGTCCTGCACGACAAGGAAGAGCCGATCCTGGTTCAGCAGTGAACGCACCCGGCGCAGTTCGGGCAACGACACGGCCGGGTTGGTGCCGCTGACCCACAGGAAGCGGATCGACCCTTCCTCGGCGTAGCGGAACATCTGCAGCGCATGCGTCGGCGGACCCGCGTGCGGAATGGCATCCGGTTCGACGTTCCACACCCGGGCGAGGTCGGCGACGTGGGCGTCGTTGGCCCAGTTGCGGAACCCCGGCAGGTCACCGTTCGCGCCGGTCTCCCGCGTGTTCTGCGCGGTCGGCTGACCGTTCATCTGCAGGATCCCGCAGCCGGGCCGCCCGAGCATCCCGCGCACCAGGTTCAGGTTGTTCACCTGCATCGCGGCCAGGGTGGCCTGGTTGGACTGGTAGACGCCCTGCAGCACGGTGGACAGCAGTCGCTGCGCCTCACCGACCAGCCGCGCGGCAGCCTCGACGTCGGCCGCCGGCACCCCGCAGATCCGCTCGGCCACCTCGGAGGTATAGCCCGCCACGGTCTTGGCCAGGGCTTCGAAGCCGACCGTGTTCGCGGCGACGAAATCGACGTCGACCCAATCGTGCGCGATCACCTGCTGCAGCAGGGCATTGAACAGCGCCACATTGGTGCCGGGCAAGGGGCGCAGGTGAACGGTGGCCCGGCGCGCGACCTCGGTGAGCCGCGGGTCCACCACGAGCAGGCGCGGCGGTTCGGGGCCGTCGAGACGGTCCAGAATGCGCGCCCAGAGCACGGTCTGGGTCTCGGCAACGTTGTGGCCATAGAGCGCGATCGTGTCCGCGTGGTCGACGTCGGCGTAGGAGCCCGGTTGTCCGTCGGAGCCGAAGGTCTCCTTCAGCGCCTCGCCCGAGGTTGCCGTGCACAGGCGGGTGTTGCCGTCCAGGTGCGGGCAGGACAGCCCGCCGTGCACCAGAGTGGCCAGGGTGTAGTACTCCTCGAGGAACAGTTGCCCGGTGGTGTAGAAACCCAACGCCCCGGGTCCCTGCTCGGCGAGCAGGCTGTGGGTCCGGGCCACGATCAGGTCCATCGCGGTGTCCCAGTCCGTCTCCACCAAACGCCCGCCGCGGCGGATGAGGGGAGCGGTGAGCCGATCGGTGGAATGGTTGGCCTGCCAGCCGAACAGGTCCTTCGGGCCCAGCCGGCCGCGGTTGACCCGGTCACCGCCGCGGCCGCGAACCCCGACGACGCGCCCACCCGCGACCGCGATGTCCATCGCGTCGCCGTTGCTGTGCAACACCGAGGCGCTCTGCACCCAGCGCTCGACGTCGGAGTCCGTGACCCCGTCGGCCAGGTACTGGTCCACGCGGGTGGCCCACGACTGACCGGGTCCGTAGGGGGTGCGTCGACCCCACGGGTCGGCGATGCGGTCCCGCCCGGCCATGGCCATCTCCATCTGTGGTTGCGAATCGGACCTCGCCGGGTCCACCGACGACCTCGAGGTCGTCGTGGTCGAGAAGCGCGTCGACCTCGATCCGCTGCCCCACGCTGCGCCTCGCCTGCGCACATCTACCGCGTGAGTTCTACCCGTGCCCACGGCATCTATGCTCGGGGCATGAGCTTTGGCGGGGCCTCCCGAACGGTGCCTCCGGTCCCGGACGCGGACCTGGTGGAAGCGGTGTTGCACGCCAGCCGGGTATTGGTAGCCGTGGCCGTGCGTTCCCTCGCCGCTGCGCACGCCGACCTCACCCTGTCCCAGCACCGGGCTCTGGTGGTCCTGGCGACCCGTGGACCGCAGCGAGTGCGGGACCTCGCATCCCTGTTGGGCGTCAACAGCTCCACCGCCACCCGCCACTGCGATCGCCTGGAGAGCCGCGGGCTCGTCCGCCGGGACAGCCCGGGGCAGGACCGGCGTGCGGTGAATGTGTCGATCACGACGCCCGGCCGCAGCTGTGTCAGGACGGTGAGCCGGGCCCGCTGTCGTGAGATCCACGCGATCCTGGCCACGATGTCCGGTGCGGAACGGAACTCCTTGCTGGTCGCGTTGCGTTCCTTCGCCGCAGCCGGTGGGGAGGTCCCCGAACAGAACTGGTCCTTCGGGTGGGACGAGACACCCGCCGCCGGATGAGCGACATCACCCCGTAGAGGCGCTCGGCTCAGCACATGTTGAGGTTCACGACCTTGGCAGGCCCGGGCTGTGGTTGTTCTCGCCCGGGTTGGTCCGCAACCTCGTCCTGGCTTGTGCCGGGTTCACTGACGCGCCGGGCGCGTTCGCCGGTGTGCCGCGGTGTCCGTCGGCGTGGCCGTCGCGGGTCTCGGGTACCGCCCTGAGCAGGTTGCGGGTCGGCCAGGCCGCCTCGCAGGTTTCAGATCAGGAACTGGAACAGTGGGCCGGCCGGGTCGACCTGTTCGACGTTGATGGGCGCTGCGCGCATCCGGGCGAGCAACGCGGGGGCGTCGCCGGGGCGGGCCAACTCGATGCCGACCAGGGCGGGGCCGGTCTCGCGGTTGTTGCGCTTGACGTATTCGAACAGTGCGATGTCGTCCTCGGGGCCGAGGACCTCGTCGAGGAATCTGCGCAGGGCACCGAATTCCTGGTGGAACTCGACGAGGAAGTAGTGCTTTCGGCCCTCGTGCAGCATCGCGCGTTCGATGATTTCCGCGTAACGGCTGATGTCGTTGTTGCCGCCGGAGAGCACGCAGACCACGGTCGTGCCCGGTTCTACGCCGGAGATCAGACGACCGGTCAGGGCGGCCGGTGCCAGCGCCCCGGCCGGCTCGGCGATGATCCCGGCCGAGCGGCCCCCAGCACCGGCACCGCGGTGTCCACCGACTCCGTGGCTCGCCCGGCGAAAGGCCATCCGACCGCCGCGGCCCGCCCCACCCAGCCACCGCCGCGGGGGTCGCTCGGGGTACGGAAGCGGTGGGCTCGTTGTCGATCGGTCACGGAGTGATTCTCGGGCCCGGGGTGTCGGGCTGCGGAATCCGCTCACTCCGGGGTCGCGCCGGCGATGGGGGCGGACACACTCAACTGCCCGCTCGGTACGGCGGCGGAGGCGGTGAGGTCCAAGACGCTGTCGTGCCCGCCGTGCTCGTTCTCCTCGTAGGAATGCGCTGCTTCGTCGTTGAACCATTGCCCGTCCTCGGACAGGTACCGGAACCGGTAGCGCCGGCCCGGCGGCAGTTCCAGGACGGCGGCCCAGGTGCCCTCGTCGGACTCCTCCATCGGAGTGAGCCGGGGATCCCAGTCGTTGAAATCGCCCACCAACGAGATCCGCCGTCCGGTAACTCCCGGTTGCTTGGTCCGGAACGCCACCGTGGTGGTGCCCTGCCCCGGGTCGTCGGGTCTGCGCTCGGTGTTCAGTCTCTCAGAAATACTGATCATGAAGCCTCCTCGGTAGCCGGTTCGGCTCCGGACCACTACCCGGCCGCGGTACTCCATCCGGCCGACCCGGAATGTAGGTGAGGCTGCGGCGATGATCATGTCCCGGCACGAACGACGGGCCCGCGTGGGCAGGGTCCGAGCCGCACGCAGTTCGACTCTGGACAAATGCTGCATCCTGCAGACGGTGAGCACCAGTGCCCTGGCGCTCCCGGCACGGGCCAGAATGCTGAGCGCGTGCCGGCGGGCGTGTTCGTCCAGCACCGCCACCCCGGCGGCCTGCAGCACGCACACCCGTTGCAGGTCGACGAGCAGGTGCCCACCGGTGGGGGACCACCTGCTGAAACGCCGTACGCAGTAGGGGGGCCGTGAGCTGATCGAACTCGCCGGCCAGCACCAGTCTCTCCGCTGGGCCCGCCCTCGATCCGCAAGCGCCATGCGTCCATCGCCGCTACCTCCGCGGATCGATGCTCGCGCAGACAGACACCGGGTCCCCGGCGCCGGCGGCGTACCGGTCGGCCAATCTGTCCCTTCCGAAATCTATTGTAATTAGAACAGATAATCGCAGGATGCTGTCAAGGGTGGAGCTGTCGATGATCGGCGGACAAGGGGTACGGCATCCCCGGCCTGTCGATGTGCCGCAGCCGCAGCCGGGGGCGCCGGCCCAGCGGCGTTCCTACCCGTGGCCCAGCGCTCGGGCGAGTTCGTCGCGGCCCATCTTGGAACGCCCGGGTAGGTCGCGGTGCTTGGCCTCCTCGTAGAGTTCCTGGCGGGTTTTCGGCGTCGCGCCACCGGTGCGCTTGCGTTGAGCCACGGCGGCGCCCTGCTTACCGAGCGCCGTGCGGGTTTTTGCCGGCATGTTCGCGATCGAGTGCTTCTTCTGGGCTCCAGCGCGCGCCTTCTCGACATTCTTCTTCGCGGCCCGGACCTGCTTCTCACTGGCCATGGGTGGCTCCTCCTGGTTCGCCATGATCGGTTGAGGGTGCCCTTGCGGCGGCGTCACCAAGGGTCGGTACACGCCTGCGTGGCGTACTACCCGAGTGCCGGGAAACACAATCGATCCGGTGACAACGGCACGGCGCCGGTGAGCCGGTCGCGACCTGGCCCGGGCCTCGGATGCGGCGAACGCCGCCGCCCTTCGAGCGGGCGGACCCGTCGACGCTGATTGCGCATCAGATTCCAGCCCAGCAACCCGATCAGGACCCGGTGAACCTCCGGTGGTCCCCTATCTGTTGACTTGCCGCCTGGACGGCGGCGCACGGCTTCACGTCGTCAGTGCCTGCAGGCGTCGGGCATCGCGGACGGCGGCGGCGCCTGGATCATTGTTGGTGAAGACGAACGCGTCGGGGCATTCGCGCAACCGCCGGGCCCAACGGCGCAGGTCCCGATCCTGATACGCCCAGTCGAGGCGGCCGTGGTGCAACCTCAGGTAGCACCAGGAGGTCGTGCGCCACAACGGGCCGACTGACCTGCCGTTGCGATCGGACCAGACCAGGGCCGCCCGGTGGTCGATCAACACCTCCCGCGTTGCCTTGCGGAACCAGCTTCGGTCCCGCGGCTCGACGGCCACCCGGACGTCAGGGGGGAATGCCGACAGGGTGCGCTCCAGATCCTCCGGCCGCGCAGGCATGTTCGGCGGAAGTTGCAGCAGGACCGGACCGAGCAGGCCGCGTTCCCGAAGCGGAGCCACCCGTTCCAGCAGCAACGCGACCGGGTCCTGCGGGTCGCGCAGGCGGCGGACGTGCGTCAGATACCGACTGACCTTGATCGCGGCCAAAAACCCCTGCGGTAGGGCTTGCGCCCAGCGATCGACGGTGGCCTGGCTCGGCAGCCGGTAAAAGGTGTTGTTGATCTCGACGGTGTCGAAGCATTCGACGTAACGGCCCAACCATCGGTCGCGGGCCAGACCGACCGGGTAGAACGACGGGCGCCAGTCGTCGTACTGCCAACCGCTGGTGCCGATCCGGATCATCCGCTTTTCCTCACCTGGCCTGTCCCACCGCTGCGAGGCGATCGCATGGCACGCGCGAGGATGAGGTCCGCCGCCGGGCGCGCGTGCCGGCTCCGGCGACCGGGACCAGCTCCGGGTTCTCCCTGAATCGGCAACTCCTGCGTTTGGACTACCCCGCCGGCCGGCTGCGACACAGCAGCTTGCGGCCCGGGGAGATTCCGGGACCGTCGCGGTTCGGCCACTGTCCGGACGCGGGCCCGGTCAGCTCCGCGCGGCCCCGGTGCGCGTGAATGGCTCGGCGTCCAGAGCCAGGACGCACAACCGCACGCCGGAGCCGGCGTGAGGTCGCGAGTCCCGGGCAGGGCGCAGGAAAAGCAGTCGAACAAGGGAAAGGAACCCACATCATGAAGGCATTGGTCTTTCGAGGTCCCTACGACCTGAACGTGGAAGAGGTCGAGGACCCGCGCATCGAGGCCCCCGCGGACGCGATAGTGCGGATCACCACGGCCAACATCTGCGGTTCGGACCTGCACCCCTACGAGGGGCGCGCCGAGTTGGACCCAGGAATGGTGCTCGGGCACGAGAACATGGGCATCGTCGAGGAGGTCGGGCCCGGGGTTAATCGCGTCAAGGTCGGGGACCGCGTCTCGGTGCCCTTCAACCTGTGCTGCGGAACCTGCCGGAACTGCACCGACGGATGGACCTCGGCGTGCCTGCGGGCCAACCCCTCCGGTCAGCCCGGTGCCGGCTACGGCTACCCGAAAATGGGCCCCTACCTGGGTGGCCAGGCCGAGCTGCTGCGGGTCCCGTGGGCCGACGCCAACCTGCTGGAACTGCCGGCCGGAACCGAGAACGAGAACGACTTCGCGCTGCTGTCCGACATCTTCCCCACCGGCTACCACGGCACCGAACTGGCCGGGGTCGCGCCGGGCCACACCGTGGCGATCTTCGGCGCGGGCCCCGTCGGGCTCATGGCAGCATTGAGCGCGGACCTGCGTGGGGCGGCCCAGACCTTCGTGGCCGACTTCCACCCCGACCGGCTGGCCCTCGCCCGAAAGCTCGGCGCGACCGCCGTCGACGTGTCCAAGGAGGACCCGATCGAGGCGATCATGGAGCACACCGACGGATTCGGGGTGGACGCCGGGGTCGAGGCCGTCGGCTACCAGTCCCACGACCCGGCCGGGCAGGAGCATCCGCAACTGGTCATGGACAACCTGGTCTCCGTGGTCCGCGCCACCGGTCGGATCGGTGTCGTGGGCGTCTACGTCCCGCAGGACCCGGGTGCCGTCGACGAGCAGGCCGGGGACGGCCGGATCGCCTTCGACTTCGGCAGCGCCTTCAGCAAGGGCCTGAGCATCGGTACCGGACAGTGCCCCGTTCGCCGGTACAACCGGTACCTGCGAGACCTGATCATCCGAGGTCGGGCCAAGCCGTCGGTGATCGTCTCCCACGAACTGCCCCTGGAGGAGGCCCCGGCGGCCTACGCCAGCTTCGACAAGCGCGAGGACGGCTGGACCAAGGTCCTGCTGCGTCCGGGCCAGCACGCCTGATTCCTGGCACAGGCGGAGTCACATGCGTGACGGTACGTCCGGGCGGGCATTCGCTGACGGTGCCTCAGATCGCTCGCGCCGCCCGCTTTGTCGCGCCGCCGGTGACGCAATGAAAGTCGGGCCGGTCCCGCGCCGGTGGACTGCCGCGGGACCGGGCCCGACCTGCGGGGCCGTTTGCGGTGCGGCCGCCCCGCCTGGACCGGTGTCGCCAGTGCTCAGTTCGTCGGGCCCGCGCACACCCGCAACCGGGTCAGGCCACCACCCGCAAGGTCGCGAGGGAGGAGTCGACGGCGTCGGGGACCAGCATGCCTGCTGCCACGCCGGTGGCCAGGTAGTCCAGGACCTGCGCGGTGATGACCTCCCCCGGCGCCACGGCGGGCACGCCCGGGGGGTAGGGGCTGAGGATCTCCGCGGCAACGCGCCC
>DATASX010000098.1 GCA_036269075.1 Sporichthyaceae bacterium | reverse complement strand
GTAGGCGGCGATCGCACGCTCGAACGCCCGGCGCGCGGCGTCCTGGCCCTGCGGGCTCGGATCACGCCGGCGAGCAGGACGCCCGCGTCCTCGGCGGCGGACGCCGCCGCCATGGGATGCGCGTAGAGGTCCTCGGCCTGTTCCAGCAGGGCGGCGTCCTCGTCGAGCAGCGCCCGGGCGTGCGCGGCCGCGGCCGGAATCGAGGGGAATCCCGGATTGCCGGACACAAAGTCGCTCAGCGCACGCCACGATCGACTCCGCGAGTCCGCGCTCGCCGGTGGCGAGGCCGAGCCGGGTCAGTCGAACCGCCGCGTCGGGTTCCTCGAGCAGCAGCACCGGGCGGGTGGGCACGGCCTGGCACAGCCCGCCCAGGAAGCTCGCGCGCCGCGGCAGGCCGGTCCTGGTCGGCGGCCAGCGCTGCAGCGGCCCACGTGCGGGCGTACCCGCCGAGCCGGGGGTGCGGCAGGGCGCCTCCCGGTCCCGCGCTGTTCGTACGTGACGCCGCGTACGCCCCAGGGCTGCGAGGAGTGCATCCAGCGCGCGGTTCCGGCTGGGTCCATCTGCGACTGTGCCTGTCGTGCGGTCATGTGGGTTGCTGCGGCTCCTCGCCGACCGCCGCGTGCGGCACCACACATCCCCGGTCGGCCACCCGATCGTGCGGTCGTTCGAACCGGGTGAGACGTGGCGGTGGCGCTATGTGGACGAGCGGTTCGTCCGACGTCATCGCTCCGGGGCGAGTGCACCGGACAGCTCCGCCTCGCGTTGGATCGCCGCACGCCAACAGCGAGCCATCGTGAGGATGCCCAGGGCGGCCACCAGGGCCAGGCCGCCGATCGAGAGGCTGGTCATCAGGCGGACCTGCTCGGCGGTGGGCAGCGGCAGATAGCCCTGCGCGAGGAGTTCGTATTGCCACGGCGTCCCGGTCAACAGCAGGGTCACGACGACGGCGACCATGTGGGCGGAGTCCCACAGCGCGTGCAGGAACGACACCCACAGGTAGGCCAGGCAGACCCGCCACGCCCTGCCGTGCCTGCGCTCATCGAACAGCACACCGCCGAGGATCCCGGTCCACAACCCGTGCCCGATCGGGGCCAGGACGCTACGGAACAGCTCGGTCTTGACCAGGTTGTCAAGCGAGAGTCCGCGCATCGTCAGCAGCGCGTTGAACGCGTAGCCGGCGGTCTCGAACGCCGCGAATCCCAACCCGACCGTCGCACCGAGGACGATTCCGTCGCGCATGTGACGCCTCGTCATGTGACGGGTCACCACCAGGAGCGCGGCGAGCTTGACGGCTTCCTCGATCAGTCCCACGCCGAAGAACAGTTGCGGCGAGGGATGCAGGAGGAAGGCCTCCAGCACCGCGGCACCGAGGACCCCGAGGATTCCGCCGACGACGAACGCGGACACGACGATCTCGGTGGTCACGTGTTCGTCCCGCCAGGTCTCGAAGACCCAGGACACGAAGGTGACCGGGAGCAGGAAGCTCCCCAGCAGGATCAGGGTGGGCACGAGGTTCGTGTTCGCTGTCAGGACCGTGACCAACACGCTTGCCAACCACAGACCCATCCCGACGACGAGGATCCGGACCCAGTTCCGGGCCATCGCACCTCGCCTGGCATCCCGCGGGACGCCCACGGTCGGGGGGGATCCTGCACCGACGGCGGATCGAGGGACAGGCGTCGCCCGATCCGCCCACGATCGCTGTTCTGACATGGTGTCAGTTTTCCCGCTGGGCGAGGCCGCTGCGTGGGGTGAGCCACCGGTGACGAGCTGCCCGAGCCCGCTCGGGACCCGAACGCCGGTGGACGGCAACCGCAACCGGATCCCGCACCGTGTCGCCCTCGGGGCGGCGCGCCGGGGTCAGGCGCCCGGCCCGGACCGGCTCGACCTCGGCCGTGACGGGCCCGCTAGGGGTGGCCCGCCCGAGGTCGTCGACCGCCTGCACCCCGATGCCGTCGTCGTGGAGCCGGACGACCATGTCGTACCAGCATGGCCGTACCTCCAGGCCGACGGGTCGTGCCTCCATGCTGATCTCCTCGAGGTGATCGGTGCGCGTCCGTCGCGTCGCCACCCGGCCGCGCCCGCGGCTCAGGTGCGGGGGGCTTCGGCGGCGAACTCGCCGATCGGTGGCTCCACGAGGACCGGCATCGTCAACGACCCGGCGATCCGGAAGGCGAGGGTGACCTCGGCGAACACCCCAGCCGGGAGGACGCCTGCGGAATCGGCCACGACCAGCTGCGGGCCGCCGGCCCAGCCCAGCCGCTGGACGTCACCGATGCGGCTGACCGGCAGCGGGACGTCGGCGGTGATCCTCGGCAGGGACAGGGCGGCCGCCCAGGTTCCGCCGAGCACGACGTCGCGCAGGACCACGGTCATCGCGGTCAGGTCATCCCTGGCGGACCCGTCGTTGACCAAGCCGGCGACCAACGAGAGGGCCCTGCCGTCGGAGGAGCGGACCAGGACGGTGGACCCGACGTGGACGGGACCGACCTCGAGGGCGCCGAAAATCGGGCGGACCAGCAGCACCTGCGTGTCGACGTCGCCGGCGCATCCGGTCAGACCCACACAGCCGAGCAGGATCACCGCCCCGAGACCGGTGACCAGGCCGTCCGGTCGCGCATCCACATCAGGCGCCCGTGGCCGCACCGTGCCCGGCCGGCGCACCGGTCGGCGGCGGATCCTCGTGTTCGACCGTGAGCTCGTCGTCGACGACTTCGATGCGGATGGTGGAACCCTCGCGCAGGTCACCGGCGAGCAACGCACGGCCGACCTGCGTCTCCACCTCCCGGGCGATGTAGCGGCGCAGCGGGCGGGCCCCGTAAACCGGGTCGAACCCGGCCCGCGCGATGTAGCGCAGAGCCGCCTCGGTGATCTCCAGGTTCATCCGACGGTCGGCCAGCCGGGCGCGGAGGTCGTCGAACATCAACCCGACGATGCGTTCGATCTCGTTCTGGGTCAGCGGCTTGAACAGAACGATCTCGTCGACCCGGTTGAGGAACTCCGGACGGAAGTGCGACCGCAGCTCGGCCATGACGCGGGATCGGCCTTCGGGCTTGATCTCGCCGTCCGGGGTGACGCCGTCGAGCAGGTACTGCGAGCCGATGTTGGACGTCATGATCACCACTGTGTTGCGGAAATCGACGGTTCGGCCCTGGGCGTCGGTGAGCCGCCCGTCGTCGAGCACCTGCAGCAGGGTGTTGAAGACGTCGGCGTGGGCCTTCTCGATCTCGTCGAACAGCACGACGGAGTAGGGCTTGCGCCGGACCGCCTCGGTGAGCTGGCCGCCCTCGTCGTACCCGATGTAACCGGGCGGGGCGCCGACCAAACGGCTGACGGTGTGCCGCTCCTGGTACTCGCTCATGTCGAGACGGACCATATTGTCGTCGGTGTCGAACAGGGCCGCGGCCAGCGTCCGCGCCAACTCGGTCTTGCCGACCCCGGTCGGTCCGAGGAAGACGAACGACCCGATCGGCCGGCGCGGGTCCTTGATCCCCGAGCGGGCGCGGATGATCGCGTCCGCCACCAGTGAGACAGCCTCGTCCTGCCCGACGACCCGCTCGTGCAGCAATTCGTCCAGGCGCAGCAGCTTCTCGCGTTCGCCCTCGGTCAACCGGCTGACCGGGATCCCGGTCCAGCGGGACACGATCGCCGCGATCTCCTCCTCGGTGACCACCTCACGCAGCAGCCGCCGCTTGCCCTGCTTGGCCGCCAGCTGCTCCTCCTCGGCCGCCAGGCGGCGCTCCAAATCCGGTTGCCGCCCGTGACGCAGTTCCGCGGCCCGGTTCAGGTCGTAGTCGCGTTCGGCGTGCTCGGCCTCCTGCCGGACCTGTTCCAACTCCTGGCGCACGGCCTGCACCTTGTACAGCGCCTGGCGCTCGGCCTCCCACTGGGCGCGCAGCGAGTCGGCCTCGGCCCGCAGGTCGGCCAGCTCCCGGCGCAGCTCGACCAGCCGTGCCTCGCTCGCCGGGTCGCTCTCCTTGGACAGCGCCGCTTCCTCGATCTCCAGCCGCATCACCCGTCGGGTGAGCTCGTCCAGCTCCGCGGGCATCGAGTCGATCTCGGTGCGCAGCATGGCGCAGGCCTCGTCGACCAGGTCGATGGCCTTGTCGGGCAGGAACCGGTCGGAGATGTAGCGGTGCGACAGGGTCACCGCGGCGATCACGGCGCCGTCCTGGATCTTGACGCCGTGGAAGATCTCGAGGCGCTCCCGCAGCCCGCGCAGGATCGAGATCGCATCCTCCACGGACGGCTCGTCAACGAGCACCGGTTGGAAGCGCCGTTCGAGGGCGGCGTCCTTCTCGACGTGCTTGCGATATTCGTCGAGGGTGGTGGCGCCGATCATGTGCAGCTCACCGCGGGCGAGCATCGGTTTGAGCATGTTCCCGGCGTCCATGGCCCCCTCGGCCGCGCCGGCACCGACGACTGTGTGCAGTTCGTCGACGAAGAGCAGGATCCGCCCCTCCGCGGCGCGCACCTCGTTGAGCACCGCCTTGAGGCGCTCCTCGAACTCCCCGCGGTACTTCGCGCCGGCCACCAGGGAACCCATGTCGAGGGCGAAGACCGTCTTGTCGCGCAGCCCCTCCGGGATGTCGCCGCGGGCGATGCGCTGGGCCAGGCCCTCGACGATCGCGGTCTTGCCGACTCCGGGGTCGCCGATGAGGACGGGGTTGTTCTTGGTCTTGCGGGACAGGATCTGGATCACCCGACGGATTTCGCTGTCCCGGCCGATGACGGGGTCGAGCTTGGCGGCCGCCGCGTCGGCGACCAGATCGCGGCCGTACTTCTCCAACGCCTCGTACGCGACCTCGGGCATGGCCGAGGTGACCCGCTGGTTGCCCCGGACCGCGGTGAGGGCCTGCAAGAACCGGTCCCGGGTCAGCCCTTCCTCGTGCAGCAGCCGCCCCGCCGCGGTGCCGCTGCCCTCGTCGACGAGCGCGGCCACCAGGTGCTCCACCGACACGTACTCGTCCTTGAGTCGCTTGGCCTCCCGCTCGGCGGTGTCCAGCAGCCGGCTCAAGCGCTGGGTGACGTGGATCTGTCCGGGCGCCGCCCCCGGCCCGCTCACGCCCGGGCGTCGTCCCAGCTCCGCCTCCAACCCGGCCCGCAGCCGGTCGGGATCGGCGCCGGCCTGGGACAGCAGCCGCGACCCGAGCCCCTGTTCCTGGTCGAGCAGGGCAAGCAGCAGATGCTCCCCGTCGACCTCGGTGTGCCGGAAGCGCAGCGCCTTGGTCTGGGCGTCGTGCAGCGCCTCCTGGGACTTCTGCGTGAGACGGTTCGGGTCCACGTCAGCCTCCGATGGGTCGGGTCGATGTCCGGGGGGTCTCGCGCGGCAGGAACCGGGTCTGAAGTCGGGACTCCCGCAGGGCGCACTCCAGCACGGCCACTCGATCGAGCAGGTCCACGACCAGGCCGAGCGCCGCGTAATTCAGGCCGAACCCGGCGCGCAGGCGTTGGATCCGCGCGACGGTGGCCAGGTCCGACCGCGAGAACCACAGCGCCCCGTCGGCGTCGCGGTGCGGCTCCAGCAGCCCAAGTGCCACCAGGCGCCGAACGAGATCGGGATGCAGGCCGGCGGCCCGCGAGAACTGGTCGAGGTCGAGCCGCGCGGCCTCGGCCCGGCCCGCGGCTCGGACCAGCAGGTAGGTCATCGTGTCCTCCTCGGGTCGAAGGTGGACGCGGCGGCGAGCTCCTGGAACAGCCGCCTCTCCTCGGCGGAGAGCCGCGACGGCACCGTGATCTTGGCCTCGGCGTAGAGGTCGCCGGGGGTGCCCCGTGGGTTGGGCAGGCCCCGACCGCGCAGCCGTAACCGCCGACCGCTGGACGTCCCCGGCAGGACCTTCACCTTGGCCTCACCCGCCGGTGTATCGACCGCGACGGACGCCCCGAGCGCCGCCTCCCACGGCGTCAGCGGCAGGTCCACGTGCAGGTCGCGGCCCTGGACGCGGTAGCGCGGATGCGGCGCGATGCGCACGACGAGGTACAGGTCGCCGGCCGGTGCGCCCTCGCTGCCCCCGCCGCCCTGCCCGGCCAGCCTGATCCGCTGCCCCTCGGCGACCCCGGCGGGGATCGTGACGTCCAGGGTCCGTCGCCCGCCGGGCCCGCCCACGGTCAGCGAGCGGCGCCCACCTGCATAGGCCTCCTCGAGGGTGACCTCCAGTTCGGCCTCCTGGTCGGCGCCTGGGATCGGGCCCCACCCCGACCGTCCGCGGCCGGCCGCCCCGAACAGGTCGCCGAAGACGTCCTCGAGGTCGATGCCCTCGGCCCCCGGGCCGCTCGTGCTGAACCAGACGCCCTCGTCGCCGGTGCCGGTCCAGCCGCGCCGGGCGCCGGCACCAGCCGCTCCCCGCCCCGCCCGGGCCCGGGCCCAGGTCTCGGGGTCCACACCCTCCGGTACCTGGCGGAAGTCCGGCCCGAACGCGTCGTAACGGCGGCGCAGCTCCGGATCGGACAGGACGTCGTAGGCGGCGGAGATCTCCTTGAAGCGCTCCTCCGCCTCCGGATCCGAGTTGACGTCCGGGTGGTAGGCACGCGCGAGCTTGCGGTACGCGCGCTGGATCTCGCCCTGGCCGGCGGTCCGCGCCACCCCCAGGACCTCGTAGAGATCACGTCCGGCCGCCATCACCCGTGACCCGCCGCGACCACCACGGCAGCGGGGCGCAGCTGGTGCTCATCGGCGCCGTAGCCCGGCCGCACGACCCGCAGGACGGTGCCCGGCTTGGTGCCCGGGACGGGAACGGCGGCCACCGCCTCGTGCCGCGCCGGGTCGAAGGCGGCGCCCTCCTCGTCCCGCCGCGGGAAGCCGAGCCGGGCCAGCACTGCAACGGCCTGGTCCCGTACGGCCCGGACCCCCGCCACGATCGCCTCCGAGCCGGACCCGGCGTGTTCCAGGGCGAGGTCGAGGTTGTCCAGCACCGGCAGCCACTCCGCCGCTACCCGAGCCCGTTCCTCGGTCCGCACCCGCTCGGCGTCGCGGGCCGCCCGCTTGCGAAGGTTGTCCAGGTCGGCCACCGCGCGTCGCCACTGGTCCTCGGCGTGGTCGAGCCGCTCCCGCACCTCGGCGAGGGTCGCCTGCGCCTCCTTGGCGGGGTCGGTCTCCGCCGCCGCGGTCGCGGCGCCCTTGCCCGCGCTACCGACGGGCTGCTCGGCCACGTCCGCTCACCCCGTGGTGAACTCGGCGTCGATCACGTCGTCGTCCCCGCCGCTCGGCCGGCCCGGGCCGCCGGAACCGGAGGGCCGGCCCGTGGCGCCCAGGCCGTGGAAGACCTGCTGGAGCTCGGCGGTCATCGAGCGCAACTGCTCGAGCGGCGCCTCACTCTTCAACGCCTGTTCCGCCTCGGCCACCAGCATCTCGGCCCGGGCCCGCTCGTGGGCGGGAACGGCGTCGCCCAGCTCGGCGAGCCGCCCCTGCGTCTGGTAGGCGGCCGCGTCGAGGGAATTGCGGGCGTCGACGAGCTCACGCAGCCGGGCGTCCTCGCCACGGTGCTGCTCGGCGTCGGTGACCATGCGTTGGATCTCCGCCTGGTCCAGGTTGGAGGATTGGGTGATCGTGATGCTCTGCTTCGCGTCGGTGTCCTTGTCGC
The DNA here is from genome assembly GCA_036269075.1 of Sporichthyaceae bacterium. NCBI lineage: Bacteria > Bacillati > Actinomycetota > Actinomycetes > Sporichthyales > Sporichthyaceae > Sporichthyaceae bacterium. The sequence goes on along the minus strand of DATASX010000098.1, from coordinate 22,667 downwards.
GTGCGGAGACGTTGAGGATCCCGTTGGCGTCGATGTCGAAGGTGACCTCGACCTGCGGGACCCCGCGCGGGGCCGGGCGAATGTTCTCCAGCCGGAACCGCCCGAGCACCCGGTTGTCCGCGGCCCGTTCGCGCTCACCCTGCAGGACCACGATGTCCACGGCCGATTGGTTGTCCTCGGCAGTGCTGAAGACCTCTGTGCGCCGCGCCGGGATCGTGGTGTTGCGCTCCATGACCTTCGTCATCAGCCCGCCCATCGTCTCCACACCCAGGGAGAGCGGGGTGACGTCGAGCAGCAGCACGTCTTTGCGCTCCCCCTTGATGACTGCGGCCTGGATCGCGGCGCCCATGGCGACGACCTCGTCGGGGTTCACCGTCATGTTGGGGTCCTTGCCGCCGGTCAGCCGGCGGACGAGGTTCTGCACGGCGGGGATGCGGGTCGACCCGCCGACGAGGATCACCTCGTCGATGTCATCGGCGGTGATCTTGGCGTCCGCCATGGCCTGCTCGACCGGACCGCGGGTCCGCTCGACGAGGTCGGCGGTGATCTGGTCGAAGGTGGAGCGCATCAGAGTCATGCTCAGATGCTTGGGCCCGTTGGCGTCCGCGGTGATGAACGGCAGGCTGATCGAGGTTTGGGTCACCGAGGACAGCTCAACCTTGGCCTTCTCCGCGGCCTCGAAGAGCCGCTGCAACGCCTGGGGGTCGCGGCGCAGGTCGACGCCCTCGTTGCGCTGGAACTCGTTCGCGAGGTGGTCGACGACGCGACGATCGAAGTCGTCGCCGCCCAGATGCGTGTCACCGGCGGTCGCGCGCACCTCCACGACGCCGTCCCCGACGTCCAGCAGGCTGACGTCGAACGTTCCCCCGCCCAGGTCGAACACCAGAACCGTCTCGTTCTGCCGTTTGTCCAGCCCGTAGGAGAGCGCCGCCGCGGTCGGCTCGTTGATGATGCGCAGCACTTCCAGACCCGCGATCCGCCCCGCGTCCTTGGTGGCCTGGCGCTGCGCGTCGTTGAAGTACGCCGGCACCGTGATTACCGCCTCGGTCACCTTCTCGCCCAGGAACTTGCTCGCGTCCTCGACGAGCTTGCGCAACACCAGCGCCGCGATCTCCTCCGGGGCGTAGAGCTTGCCCCGCACGTCGATCCGCGCGGCCCCCTCCGGGCCCGCCACGACGTCGAAGGTCACCGCGTTCAGTTCGCTGGCCACCTCGTCGTAACGCCGGCCGATGAAGCGCTTGGCCGAGTAGATCGTCCCCTTCGGATTCAGGATCGCCTGCCGCCGGGCCATCTGCCCCACCAGCCGCTCTCCCTGCTCCGTGAACGCCACCACCGACGGGGTCGTCCGCGCGCCCTCGGCGTTGGGGATGACGGTGGCCTGGCCGGCCTCCGTCGCCGCGATCACCGAGTTGGTGGTGCCCAGGTCGATCCCGACCGCCTTCGCCATGCCCATCGCCTCCCGAACCGTGCGCGGCCACTCGTGCCACATGTGGCAATCAGCCTCGGCCGGGGGCGCCCACCCCGACATCCCCCGATCGCGTAGTGGTTGGGGCGCGAGGTGCGGCAGGCGCGGCTTATCCGACGCACCACCTGGGACCGGCGTGGCGGGTATGACGAGGCTGCGGGGGGGTAACCGCTGCACAACCTTCGGCCGATCGGCCAGCCGACCAGTAATCAAGGCTGCTGCGATCCGGGGCACTGATCCGTTCCCCGCCCGAGGGGGCGACGGGCGTGCACATGAAGCAGGCGATCCCCTTGGTTGGGACCGACGCGCTGCCCGATTCGGCGCGCGCGCTGTCCTCGGGTGCGCGGCAGCTGCTCGAGGTTGCTGCAGCCTTCGGCCGCACCGTGTCGGTCGAGGACCTCGCCGAGGTTCTGGACCAGGCGATCGGTCAGGTACTGGCGCCGTTGCACGAGGTGCTCGCCGCGGAAGTGCTCGTCCCCGACAACGGCCTGCTCGTGTTCGCGGACCGCAAGGTCCAGAGGGCCTGCTACGGCGGGATGGTCGAGCCGATCCGCACCGCGCTGCACGGCCGGATCGGCGCGGTGATGCTTAGGCATGGGGGTTCCGCCGTGCCGGCCGCGGCACACCTCATCGCGGCGGCGCGCCCGCACGACGAGCTCGCCCTGGTCACGCTGGACCAAGCCAGTCGTGAGCTGATGTCATCGGCCCCCGCCGCTGCCGCGGAACTGGCGCTGCGGGCGATGCAGCTCACAGCCGCCGCCGATGATCAGCGCTTCGCCCGCATCGCCACGGCGGTGGAGGCCTTGCTGCGCGCCGGGCGGCTCGATGAGGCCCGGCGTCTCGGCAGCGACACCCTCGCCTCGACCGGCGCGCCCGGGGCAATGACGGCCCGCTTGCGGGTCGCGCTGTGCGCAGTCCTTTGCCTGTGCGGCCAACCGGCTCAGGCCGTCGCGGAGTCGGAGGTTGTCCTCGCCGAACACGGCCTTCCCGGCCACGTCGTCGACGCAGCCGCCTCGGCCCGGTTGCGCGCGCTGCTTGCGCTGGACGACACCCCGCGCATCCAGATGGCGGCCGAGGCGATCCTGGCCGGCGACGTGGCCGGCGCCGAATCGGCGCTGGTCACCGCGACGGTGGCCCTCGCTTGGCTGGCCTGGGCGGACGGGCGGGTGGACCGCGCGCTGGGCCTGGTCCGCGCGGCTGTACGGCGTTGCGAGCGGGCCCGGCTCGTCCACGTGTCCGGCGTCCACCCGCGCCTGTCGCTGGCGACGATGCTCATTCCACTCGGTGATCTCGACCAGGCGGACTCGGCGCTCTCACAAGCCGACGAGGAGATCGAACTGGCCGCCGACACCGTGTACTGGATTGCCCCGCGCCTGTTGCGCGCGCGCCTGCACCTTGCCGCCGGGCGCCTCGACGACGCGCAGGCCTCGGCGCAGGCCGCGCTGCAGCGAGCCGACGATCTCGGCGCAGCCTTGTTCGTCCCGCCGGCCCTGGCGACCCTGGCGGCCGTCTCGGTGCAGCGCGGCGACCTCCACGACGCCGCACAGCTGCTCGAACGCGCCAGGCGCGAGGTGGTGGATGCGCCACAAACCCGCCCCGACGGGTTCGCCCACACCTGGGCAGCGGCCCGACTGGCCTGCGCCCACGGAGACCCGCAGTCGGCCCGGGAGACCCTCGCCGAGGTCTACCTGGCCGTGTCGCACCGCCCCGCGGTGCTGGTGGAGGAGCCGGACGCGGCGGCCTGGCTCACCCGGCTGGCCCTGGCGTCCGGATGTCGCACCGACGCGGTGCGCGCGGTGGCCTGCGCCGAGGGGCTGGCCGCGTCAAGTCCCGGGTCGGGATCCCTGCGAGCCGCCGCCGCCCATGCCCGCGGGCTGCTGGACCACGATCCGGTGGCGATGCTGCTGGCTGCGAGTGATTACCGACATCCGTGGGGGGCAGCCTCGGCCGCCGAGGACGCCGGCAGCGCGCTGATCGGCCGGGATCGGTCCGCCGCCGTGGAGCTGTTCCGCCGTGCGCTGGCGGGCTACGACCGCGTCGGGGCGGCCGCCGACCGTGACCGCGTACGCTCCCGGCTGCGCACCCTGGGCGTCCGCAGCTGCCACTGGGCTCACGCCGAGCGTCCACAGACCGGCTGGCGCAGCCTCACCGACACGGAGATCCGGGTCGCCCGCCTGGTCGCCGAGGGCGCCACCAACGCCCAGGCGGCCGCCCGGCTGTTCCTGTCCCCTCACACCGTCGGCTTCCACCTGCGCCAGATCTTCCGCAAGCTCGGCATCCGCTCGCGGGTGGAGCTGACGCGCGTCGTGCTGGAGCAGGCGATCGTGCTGGACCAGGGGACGACCACGCTTGGCTGCGACACGCCGGGTTGCGATGAGCCTCAGCGTGGCGCGCGCCACCACCGGCCGCCGGTCGGTCGTTCAGTGCCGTAGGGCAGCGGTATGTACTCCACCGCTGGGCGCCGACCGCGCGGCTGCGGGTAGAGCCCCATCAGCTCGCGAACCTCGTCGGGCAGGTCCGTGGACACCTGCAGTCCGAGACGATGGGCAAGCCGGGCATCGATCGGGAAGTCGTGGGTCCACGTCCCGACGCTGAGCACCTCCGCCAGTTCCTCCGCCTGGGTTTTTGGCATCTGACGCTTGAGCAGATCGCCGGCGAATGCCCGGACCTGTACCTGCGCCTTGCGCGAGATGTCGGCCAGGATCAACGTCGTGTCATCGACCTCGGCCACCGGTTTGTCCTGTACCGCGGCCAGGATCGAGGCCGCGGGGTACTGACCGATCTGTGGGTCGACCGGGCCGAGGACCGCCGAGGGCGACATGACGATCCGGTCGGCGGCCAGCGCGATGAGGGATCCGCCGCTCATCGCGTAGTGGGGAACGAAGACGGTCACCGGCGCCGGGTGATCGGCCAGTGCGGCCGCGATCTGTTCGGCGGCGAGCACCAACCCACCCGGCGTGTGCAGTATCAGGTCGACGGGCACCTGCTTGCCGGTCATCTCGATCGCCCGGATCAGGGCCTCCGAGTCGTCGATGTCGATGTAGCCGCCGAACGGGATGCCGAGGAACGACAGGGTCTCGCGGCGGTGGATCAATGTGATCGCCCGCGAGCCACGGCGCCGCTCCAGCGCGCGCAGCGCGTGGGCCCGGCGGGTGGTGAGGACCCGCTGCTGCAGCATCGGCTGCAGGCTCGACAGGACGAAGAAGAACCAGAAAAGGTCGAGCGGACTCATCGTCCCTCCTCATCCCGCAGCTGCCCATGTCGACCGTGGGCCACCGCCGCAACCGCGGGGGGCCCGGCGTATCGACGGGATCCCCACGACCCCGTCCAGCCTGCGGTTTCACCGTCCGTGGCGGTATCCCCAGGTCACGTAGTCTCGATACGTGACACCGCTGCGGCGGACCCGACCGGTCGCCGGTCGCCCTCAACCAACGCTGGGCCGGTCGATCACGCCCGCGCGAAGGGGTGTCGATGAAGTGCTCGGCCAGGAACCAGACCTGCAGTTCGTGGGGCGCCGCACGACGTCACGTCACCTCAGGCTCTGACGGCTCGTCAGACGTCCCGTCCAAGCACCCGATCCCGAACCGGGACCGGGCGCTCGCGGGTGTGCGGGGGCGAGGGCTGGCTGCAGCTGACACTGGGCGGCAACCGCCACCGAGCCGACGGCAGGTGTCAGCGCCAACGACAACACCTCATCAACGTCGCTGACCAGGTGGACGGTCGGCGCCTCGCGGACCGAGGCAGGCACGTCATCGAGGTCAGTTCGTTGCGGCTCGGGATCAGCACCGTGGTGATGCCTGCGCGATGGGCGGTGAGCAACTTCAGCTTCACCACCGGGGATCCCAGGCCCCGCCGCAACCTGTTCGGCCCCGAAGTAGCCGCGATCCGTGGCAGCCTGGCAACGTCCCACGTCGAGGTCCGCGAGCTCACCTGTGTCGAGCTGGGCGAGTTCACCACCGACAGTTTGGGGCCTGAGCCGGATCCACCCAGTCTCGGCCAAGCCAGCCGTTCAGGAGGGGAAACTGTCACCTGCTCACCGCGAACCTGCTGACCAGGGGGCCGACAGTGCTCGCGGTGAATTCCGTACCTGGGGACCGTGTCTCCCCCACCGTGCCGGACGGCGACGCTGACGACATCCCGCAATCAGCTAGTGGCGTGGGCCGAGACCTTGTCGGCCGGACAACTACGTGACCACGGGATGCGCATACCCGGGTCGACCGGCAGCGTGGCCACGTAGCGAACCGCACACATGAAAGGAGACTGCGGTGACCACAACTGTAGCGATGCACACCGACCAGGAGATCCAGCGGGAGGTGATGGAGGAGCTGAAGTGGGACGCCCGGCTTCAGCCGAACGAGATCGGCGTGATCGTCAAGGACGGTGTCGTCACCTTGACCGGAACGGTCGACAGCTACCTTCGCAAGTATGACGCCGCGAAAGCGGCACTACGGGTTCGAGGCGTGCACGCCGTTGCCAACGACCTACAGGTCCGACTCCCGTCGTCGTCGGAACGCACCGACACCGACATCGCCGCCGCCGCAATCGACGCGCTCAAGTGGTACTCCGGGCTGCCGAACACGATCAAGGTGACGGTGGACAAGGGCTGGGTCACACTGCGCGGTGAGGTCGAGTGGCACTACCAGCGTCAAGAGGCCGAACGTGTCGTCGGGCGCCTCACCGGCGTTCACGGCGTGACGAACCTGATCGAGGTCAAGGCAAGGACGAAGCCTTCTCCGACCGTGCTCAGGCAACAAATCGAGCACGCTCTCGTGCGGGGTGCCCAGACCGACGCTGAACACGTCAGGGTCGAGGTCGAGGACGGCAAGGTCACCCTCACGGGCCACGTACGCTCCTGGGCAGAACGGAAGGAAGCCGAACGCGCTGCCTGGTCGGCGCCCGGGGTCCTCAGCGTCAAGAACCGGCTCACTGTCATCCCGGTCTAGCCGCCCTACCAAGGTGTGGAGGCTGCCCGCTTCTCCCGATGCGGGCAGCCTCTTCGGCGCACGGCTCGGAGGTCGTCGTGAGCATCGGACCCATCACAAGCGGGCGTGCGCGCGCGAGACCGCCGAAGCGCTTCCAGCGGGTTTCGGCCGACACGTCGACGACCCGCCGCAGGCCCTGGAGTGATCGCGGCTGCGTCCCTGGTCGCGGTGGTGGCGCTCGGCGTCATCATCAACCGCCTCGCGGTGGTGGCGCTTACCCTGACTGGGCTGTCACGGGACATCGCGTGGTTCCAGGCGCGTTCTGCCTACTACGGTGTCGGCTTCACCACAGCCGAGTCCGAGGACGTCGTCAACGATCCCGGGCGACGCTGGATCATCATGACTCTTGCGCTGATCGGGAACGCGGGGGTCGCCACGACGATGGCGTCGTTGCTGCTCTCCTTCACGGGGGCGACGCGTGGCCAGGCCGTCGAGCGTCCCGCCGTGATCATGGCCGCACTCGTCGGTGTGGCTGTCTTGGCGCACAGCGGATACCTTGGCCGGCACTTCAGCCGGCTGGCCCGGCGCGCACTGTGCCGTTGGACCGATCTGGAGTTGCGCGACTACGCGCGTCTGCTCGGGGTGCGGGACGGTTCGCGGCCGGACAGCTGCGACTACACCGGGATGACTGGCTCACCGCGCGGCCGCTGCGCGAACTCAGCTTGCCGGACGAGGGGGTGCACGTGCTGGGCATACTCCGGGCCAACGGCGAGTACGTGGGAATACCCGACGGTGGCACCCTGCTCTCGGCGGACGACGTCGTGGTTCTCTACGGCCACGCGCAGCGTTTGGCCGAACTCGACGAGCGACGTCGCGGCGCCGTCGGCGACGACGCGCACGCGCGCGCCGTCCGGCTCCGTCACCGGCCCGCAGTGAACGAGCCCGACGTCCCCGCGCGGTGAGCCCGATTGCCGGCCCGCGGCTGCGGCAGTCGGGCTGGACGAGGACGTGCCGCGGGCGCAACAGTCTGCCGCCACCGGGTGCCTCCGATGAGAACGTCGGCCCGCTCAACGTCGCGCCTCACGAGGAAGGCGGAGTCAAAGGTCATTGCGCAACCCTGTGCTGCGTCGCGTCGTGAGTGATGCTGACCGAGCCCTCGTGCCTCTGGCGCGCGAGCTGCACTCGGGAGCTGATACCGAGCTTGCGGAACACCCGGCGCAGGTGAAAGGCGATCGTGTGCGGCGACAGGAACATCTGCGCCGCGATCTGGCAGTTGGGCAGTCCCTCGATGGCGAGGTCGACCACGCGCCGTTCGGTCTCGGTAAGGCTGTCCCAGCCGAAGGCCGGTCGCTCGACGACCGCCCAGTGCCGGCTCCGCACGCCCAGCGCGCGCAGCCGGGCGTGCACGCCGTCGACGTCACGGCAGGCGTTGAGGGACTCGTAGCCGGCGTGCGCGCGCAAGAGCTGCTCGAGCGCACGGTTGTGGTCGCCGGTCTCGGCGAGGACGACGGCGCCGTCCTCCGCGGCCGAGGCTTGCGCCCATGCGTCCGCATGCTCGTACGACACCCTGATGAGCAGGTCGGCGTCGCGGTCGAGAACCGCCCGCGCGTGCCTCGCGGCTGCGACGAGGGACGGATGGTCCGGGCGTTGTGCGGCGGCCCGCTCGGCGGACGCGACGACAGCCCCCGCGCGGTTGCGGTCGGCGAGCGACAACGCCGCGCGCACCAGACCGGCGGCAGCGGCCGGCTCCAGCACCAGGACCGGGCCCTCCAGCGCGAGGTGCTCGGGCAGTTCGCTCACCAGATTCGAGGGTGGATCTCGGACTTCGCCACGTCCCGAAATCTCGAGATGAGTCAATCCGCCTTTCTCATGCGCGTGGCCCAAGAGCAAGCATGGGCTCAGAACCAGATATCGATACGACCTCACGGCGAGGACGACACTCACATCGAGTACCGAGTCGAGGCGGTAGGTGCGCGTGAGTACGTAGCGCGGATCAACGGGGAGGAGGTGTGGCGCGGTGAAGCGCCTGACGAAGCCCTAAGGCAAGTGATCACGATCTTCGTGGCTCATAGATACCTCGCCCGATTCGGATCGGCGCCCTGACCCGCCTCACCACCGCACGCGTCGCGAGGCACACAACCCACGGTCGTGGGCATGGCCGTGGGCATGAAATCGCGTTGAGCACAGCAACCACAGTCGACCGAAGTCGATAGCCCTGAGGACAGGGTTGCCTGGTGACGGCCACGGTCGATGATGTCGACCGTCCTCCTGAAGCGGGTGTCGGCAGTTCGATTCTGCCCGGGGGCACCCCTGACCTGCGGCGATGCGCTCATGGACTGCTGTGGGGCGTCTCAGTAGCCTCCCTGGTCGCCCAGGTTCTCAGCTCGACGGCAAAGACAGCTTCGATAATCGCCTTACACGCTGCAATAATATCCTCTAGGTTGATGATTGCAGCACGAGGAGGCGAGGCCGGCGATTTCGATACTTCGCCTTGCTGACGTCGCGGCGAGTCAGTGGGGGCTGGTGACCACGGCCCAGGCAGGGGCGGTCGGGGTCAGTCCGCAGTCGGTGGCGAAGCTCGCCCGCAACGGGACCCTGGAACGACTGGCCCACGGGGTGTACCGGCTAGCCGGTTCACCCGCCGACCCGCTCGACGACCTGCGGGCCGCGTGGCTGGCCCTCGACCCCGAACGAACCGTCGGACAACGGCTCGCCGACCAGACACCTGACGTGGTGTCAGATCGCTCGGCTGCAGTGCTGTTCGGCTACGGGAACCTCGACGCTGACCGGCACGACTTCACCGTGCGCATCCGCCGCCAGTCGCGCAGACCAGACGTCCGGTTCCATCGCCGCGTGCTCGGCCGGAAGGACTGGACGATCCGCGGCGGGCTGCCGGTGACCACACCGAGGATCACTATCGGCGACCTCGCCGCCGCCCACCTCGACGGTGATCACCTCGCCGGGATAGTGCGCGACGCAGTGCTCGACGGCGGCGCCCACCCCGACGACGTCGCGGCCGCGCTGCGTCCCCACGCCCATACCTACGGGGCACCACTCGGCGACGGGACCGAACTACTGCACCGCCTGCTTGTGAAGGCAGGCGTTCCTTCCGGACTGACCGCCGTGGTCGCCCTGGTCGGTGCCCGCAGGGCCGAACAGAGCGTCGGACCAATTGCATGACGGACCGTCAGGACACCTACGCCAGCGATGAGGCGTTCCGCCGCGCGGTGGCCGACCGGCTGCGCACCCAGGCCCAGCGCTGCGGGCGACCGGTCAACCAAGTGCGCCGGGAGTTCGCCTTTCAGCGCTTCCTCGCTCGCGTGTTCGCCGACCCCGATGCACCATGGGTCCTCAAGGGCGGGGCGGCGATGCTCGCCCGGCTGCCCGATGCCCGACACAGTCGCGAGGTGGACCTCTACCACCCGGGGCGGCACACCGAACTTCCGGAGGCGCTCGCCGAGCTCACCGCCGCCCTGGACACGACCGCCCTGGACCGGCTGCGATTCGTGCTCGAGTCCTCCCGTCCCATCAGCGACGACGCTGCCGACCTAAGGTTCGCTGCCTACGTGGGCGCGACCGTGCTGGACCGGTTCACCGTCGACCTGACCCTGCACCTGCGCCCGGTCGCCGGCACCGAGCACGTGCGCCCTTCGCACGTGCTCGACCTGCCCGGCCTACCCGAGATGCCGCAGCTGCGCCTGTACCCGGTGCACGACCAACTGGCGGACAAGATCTGCGCGATGTACGCCCGCTACGGCGAAGCCGCCGCCCCGTCCACCCGCTACCGCGACCTGGTCGACATCGTCCTGGTCCTACGTCAGGTCACCCTCGACGCGCGTGAACTTCGGCAGGCGGTGACCGATGAAGCCCTCCGCCGCCACGTCGATCTACCGGCCGAGATCACCCTGCCCGGTAGCGCCTGGACGACCGGGTACCGCAGCGCGGCGGCAGACAGCCCTCTACCGCGCGACCTCCACGACCCCGGCGCCGCGATCGCGTTGCTGGCCACCTGCGTGCAACCCGTCCTCGATCGGACCATCCCGCGCGGCACATGGGACCCAACGGCCGCCAGATGGCAGCGGCACAGATGAACGATCCCCGGCCAAAGAGTGGTGCAACGGCCACGGGGCGAAGGTAGGGGGCGAACCGGTCACACCCGGCAGAGCTGAACAGCCCAAGCGAGTGGCCGATCGGGCGATGTGAGCCAGGTTTTGCTCGGCGGGCGTCAAGTGCCGACCGGCGGGCGCCGAAACCTAGGGGGCCGGCGATCCATAGCCGAGGGGCGAGATCAAGATCAGCCCTTCGGTCGACCAGGACCAACCGGACGTACGCAACCGGAACCGGACAACTCCCGTCTGAGGGTGCAAAGGGGAACCGCCCCGGAACCGTTGACCGAAAGGAAATGTATGTCCCTCGACGCCCCGCAGGTGCCGCAGTTCAGCAAGCAGGACGCCAAGGCCCAGGCTGCCGCCGCCAAGGCCTACGCCAAGGCGCAGCGGAACTGGTTCGGGCGCCACAAGATCCTCACCGGGATCGGGGCGTTGTTCGTGGTTGGCGCGATCGGCGGCGGCATTTCCGGAGCCGGGGGCTCGCACGTCAAGCCCACCGCCTCCACCGCGCCGGCCACCGGTGACGCCGGATCGACCAGCCAGTCCGTGCAGGCCGCGCCCGCCACCTCCGCCGTCACCACGCCGTCGATGACAACCGGCGAGAAGAACGCGCTGGGGTCGGCCAAGCAATACCTGTCGATCAGCGCCTTCAGCCGCAAGGGACTGATCCAGCAGTTGAGCAGCGCCGCGGGCGACGGGTACTCAGTGGCCGACGCAACCTTCGCCGCCGACAACTCCGGCGCGAACTGGGACACCGAGGCGGCGCAGGCGGCCAAGCAATACCTGTCGATCTCGTCGTTCTCCTACAACGGACTGGTGCAGCAGTTGTCCAGCAGCGCCGGTGACGGCTACACGCTCGCCCAGGCCCAGTACGGCGCTCACTCTGCCGGGCTCTCCTAGCTCGCCCGGAGCCTTTGGCCCCGGCCGGTCACACCACCGGTCCGGGGCTGACGGGCGCTTGGTGACTGTGTGCTCCCCAGGCGGCGTGTCCGAGGAGCCGGGTGAGGCCCCCGTTCTCCTCCCGGAGCTTCTGCACGAGCGACCGCGACTCGCGGACCTCGTCCTCCAGGTCCACCTGTTCGACGTCCGGACCGTTCGAGTCAGGCGGCGTTCGGGGCGAGCGCCAAGATCAGCTCACTACCCAGCGCCTTCGCGATGCGGTCCAGTACCGGGATGGTCGGGTCCCGCACTCCCGCGTGGCCATGGCCGTGGGCATGAAACTGCGTTGACCACAGCATCCACAGTCAAACAGGGTCGAGGCGTCGCAGGGCACAGTCGCCTGCAGTGGACGAGAGTCGACGTTGTCGACCGTGCTCCTAAAACGGTGGCGGCAGTTCGAATCTGCCCGGAGGCACCAGAGTCGACCACAGCAACAGTTCACAGCCGCCGCGGAAAAGCGGCGCTCGCCTTCTTGAGTTTCTGGGGTGCGCCGCCTGGGTGCCGAGCGCGAAAGGAGTTCAGGACCGCAGACGTCGCGGGTCGGCGAACCCGAGGCTGGTGTAGCCGGGGGCGCGTTTGGCCAGCGAGGAGGCCAGCACGCCGGTCTCGACGTCGTGGTAGTCGTGCACCTCGGCGGTGGCCTTGCCGGGGTGGGGTCGTAGGACGCGCCCGACGTATTGGACGAGGCGGCCCTTGAACGTGATCGGTGCGGCGAGGAACAAGGTGTCCAGGGCGGGACAGTCAAAGCCCTCGCCGACGTAGGGACCAGTTGCGATTACCAGGAGCGGCGGGCCGGCCTCTCGGGGAGCAAGACGGTCCAGAGCCGCGGCACGGGCCTTTGCGCCCATCCCCCCGACGAGAATCGTCGGGTCGTGCCCGCGACAGCGCATTTCCGCGGCGAGCACCTCGACGTGCGACTTCCACTGCGTCAGCACCAGGCAGTTGCGGTCCCGGGCGAGGGCCTCCACGACGTCGTCGACGACTTGGACGACCCGCGTCGTATCAGAGACCAGGTCACGGTAGATCGCCGCGATCCCACCCGGCGCTGACGGATCGGCGTCCCCGCCGTACCGGAACGAGGTGGGGTGGACGCGGAGCACAGGCGTGGGTCTGGGCACCTCGCGTGCCTCATCCAAGGTCCCCGCTTCGGCCGGGACGATCTCGTGCCGGACGGGGCCGAGTTGCCACCAGATCAGCTCATCGAGTTGGTCGCGCCGGTAAGGGGTGGCGGTCAGCCCGAGCCAGCTGCGCGCCGGTATCTGACGGACCGCCATATCGAACGCAGCCGCCGGTACGTGATGGCACTCGTCGACAACCACCAGTCCGTAACCACTCGTCAGGTCCGAGACGTCTTCACGGCGGGCCAGCGTCTGCAGGGTGATGATGTCGATCTCGCCTCGAGTTCGTTTCCGGCCTCCGCCGAGCTGCCCCGGCTTGACGCCCAGCAGATCAGCGATCCGCATCCGCCACTGGTCGGCCAGCGACTTGTGGTCGACGAGGATCAGCGTCGAGACGGCCCGGGCCCCGATAATCGCACAGGCGATCACCGTCTTACCCGCACCCGGCGGCGCGACGATCAACCCGAGATCGCGCCCGGCGAACGCTGTCACCGCCGCCTGCTGGTCATCGCGCAGCTCCCCGGTGAACCGGAGCGCGACCGGGTTCCCCGCAGCTCTCGTGTCGGTGACCTCCAACCGGCTCCCCGCCTCTGCCACCAGGCCATCCAGGACCTCCATCAGACCCCTGGGAAGCAGGAGATTGCCCTCGACGGTTTCGTCGTAGCCCTGCAGGAAGCGTGGCGTATTCCAGGTCGATAGCCGCTGACGTTGCCGCTCGTGGAAGGCAGGGTTCGCCAGCGACGCGGCGTGCTTCAAGGTTGCGCACAACCCGGGGCTCAGGTCAGCGCCCTCGACCACGATCCGCGACCCGATCGAGACGCGCACGACCGTTGCCGCAGGAGGCAAGGTGCGCGTCGCCGAAGAGGTGACCAAACGCTTTGCGGAGGGGCCGACGACCGGTGCACGGACCCGGCGTGCCGCCTGGTCCACCTGATGTGGCGTCATACGGTCCAGGGAGGACAGGAACGCCCATTGATCCTCGTACGGTTCAAGCGAGGCCAGGTCGAGGAACACCGTCGTCCCATCGCGGCGGCAGCGACCCTGCAACGGTGCGGCGATCAAGTTCCCCAGCCCGGCCGGGCCGGCCAGCACGTCCTGGGACGGGAACAGTCGGTCGTAGCTCGCGAGGTCCATGCGGCCCCGCATCGCGATAGCCTCCCGGATCAGTCCCGTGGCCAACTGCCGGGCCAGCGCGGCCGGGACCGCGTCGGTGAAGAACACCCACACGTGCGCGCCGGCCCCGGACCGGGACACCTCCAGCGCCGTAGGGACTCCGATCGCACGGGCAGCCTTGAGGTAAGCCAACGCGTCCAACATCGCCGTCGAGCCGTCGAAGTCGGCGGCGACCCAGCAACACCGGTCGCCGTCTCGCAACGGATAGAGACCGATCGCGGTCTCACCAGCCAGGTGCGCGGTGATGACCTCTGCCGTGAGCGGCAGATAGGCGCGCTCGCCCGCACTCATCCCCTTGCGCCAACCCCCGGCGACGGCGGGCATCCACCCGCCGCGACCGGTCCGGGCGTTCTCCCAGCGGACGGCGTACACGTCGCGACGGGCGCGAAACAGCGTCGCGAAAAACTCGACCTTCGCCTGCGCCGTGGACCGGGCATCGACCTGGCCGGGCGCACGGTCGAACAATCCGGTCTGGGTCGGGTCCGCCGGTCGCCGGTCGGCGCCGGTCATCCCGATCAAGTGCAGCAACCGCGCGTTCTCGGCCCGAAGTTGCGCGACCAACCCACGCAGCGCCTCGACCTCGCCGGCCAACGGTTCCGGCTCCGGCCCGCCGTCACCCACGAGGTCCGACTCTACGAGCCGCCCTGACCCCCGAACCACCGGCGACAGAAAAAAGACGCACCGACGCCCGCATGCGGCACACTGGATCCATGACGCAGGAGCAGTGGGCGCGCATCTCGTCGGACCCGAACGTGCTGCACGGTCAAGCCGTGCTGTCCGGAACGCGGATCCCGGTCAGCGTCGTCCTGGACTGCCTGGCCACAGGGATGACCGTTGAGCAGATCGTTACCGAATACCCGGCGCTGGACTCGACCGCGGTCCTAGCCGCCATCGCCTACGCAGCGCAGCTGGCCCGCGAGGAACTGATCCCCCTCGCCCCGCGGTGAACGAACCCTCGGCGAAGGTCAAACTGGACGAACACCTCCCTCGGAGCCTCGCCGCAGCCCTGACCGCGCGTGGGATCGATGCCGACACTGTCACCGACGAAGGACTCTCCGGAGCCACCGACCCCGAAGTTCTCGCGGCCGCCGGCCGCGAAGGGCGCATCGTTCTCACCCTGGACCGCGGCTTCGGCGACATCCGCGCCTACCCGCCCGGCACACACCCCGGCATCGTCGTGTTCCGGATCGACGACCAATCCGCCCCTGCCGTCAGCGCCACGGTGCTGCATCTGGTCGACGGCCACGACCTCGCCGACCTGGCCGGGGCGATCACCGTGGTCCAGGGCGGACTGCTCCGGATCCGCCGGTAGCCCGTCGGACGGCGTCCGGCCGCTTGACTCGTCATGGGCATGGGCGTGCGCATGAAATCGTGGCGAACACAGCAGCCACCGGTGACCAGAGTCGACGGCGCGGAGGCCACAGTCGACTGCTTACCAGCAGGGTCGACGTTGTCGACCGTCCTCCTGAAGCGGGTGTCGGCAGTTCGAATCTGCCCGGGGGCGCGACTTACTGGCCGACAACTTCTACCTGCGCGCGGTGGGGGCCGTGGAGCTTCGCATCCCCAGTCAGTAGTGGGCAATCGAGCATTTCGGCCAGCGCGATGTACGCCGCGTCGTAGCAGGTGTAGTTCTTGCGCAGTTGCCACGCACGGTCTGCGGTCGTCGCCCCCGGATGGCGTTCGATGCGCAGATCCGCGAAGTCGGCCCTGACCTGTTGCGTCAGTCGGTCGCTGATCCGACCACCGAGTCGCAGGCCGCGCAGAGCGTTCCCGAATTCGTAGTCGATCAGGTGCGGGGCGTGCAGCGTGCGTGGTTCCGAGAGCCGACGCCGCAGCACGTCGTCACGACTGCCCTCCAGCAGGACGTAGAGGACCACCGAGTTGTCCACGACGACTGGGCTCACGCGTCCCGGCCCGCGCGGGTCGCCGCCACCAGGTCGGCCATCGTAAGTCCCGCCGAACGGCGCGTCGTGCGCGCCAGCACCTCCGACACCGTCGGCTGCGCGGCCGTCTCGATCACCAGTCGACGGACGTAGGCGGCGAGGCTCATGCCCTCCGCAGCAGCCCGAGCGCGAATGATGTCGAGGGCATCATCGGGAACATCGCGGATCTGAAGAGTGGTCGCCACGCCCGTCATGGTACCAAACTGCATGCATCGCATGCAGTTGCACGCACCCCTGATACCACAGGGCACATAAGTCAGCGCTTCGCCAATCGCGCGATGCCGGGGACGATGTAACGCGCTAGGTAGGCCCGCATCCGATCGTCGTCGTCGTGAGCGGACCACCGCCGCTCGCACCCAGCCACTCGCCCACCGAGTGGCGAAGGGTAGAGATGACGGTGGCCCCGTCCGTGGTCAGGACCTGCAACAAGGATTCCGGTTCGGTCCGGGCGACCTTCACGAAGAGCGGGTGGTCGCGCAGAGCCCGCACGGAGGCCATCAGGGCGGCGGTCAGCGCCTTCTCCAGGTCCTTCTCGGCGAGAAACGCCGCGCGGATGAGGGCGGTGACCTCATCCATCACCCGTAGGACCACGATCTGAACGAGTTGGTCCTTGGTGTCGAACCGACGGAACACCGTCACCCGCCCGACTCCGGCGGTTCGCGCGATGTCATCCATCGAGGTCCGCTGGATTCCGACCTGGAAGCACGCCAGAGCCCCGGCCACACCGGGTTGGGGAAGGCGCCCGACGCCAGGTGTACTTCGGAGCGGCACAGCCCGCACGCGGCGAGCTCGACCATCACCTCGTCCTGGCGAGGGTCCTCGACCTCTAGTTCGACGACCTCCCACTTGCCCGGGGCCGCACGCAGAATGGCAGCTCGACTCTTCACAGATGGCTCCAGTGCTGTCCGAATCTTCCCGGGTTTCGGAACGCGGATTCCGCTTCGGGGGTTGTACCGCACCCTCCGAAACAGGCCCCGACGAGGTTTCGTTGACATTGTGAGACGGCGGGTCTAATTTCTGGCGCGGGACGCGGCGAAGGAGACGGCATGGCCGGAATCACCTTGACCCCGACACCGCACGCGGCGGATGAGTCCGTCTACCGCCAGGCTGCCGTGAAACTCGGCCGGGAGCTCCGGCGAAAGCCGTGGATGGCTCTCGGAGTCGCCGGCATCGCGTTGCTCGTCTACTGCCTGTCGGTCTCCTCGACCCATCTCACCGCCTCGCGGCTCGTCCAGACGTCGCCGACGGCGAAGGCGCCCAACATCAACTGGCTCGGCGTCAGCATCGACACCTGGGTGCCGATCTTCTACGGCGTCACCGCCCTGGTGATCTTCGGGATGGTGCGGTCCTTCTTCCGCCACTGGGCCGAGAACGGTCGTATGCATCCCGGGTGGCCGATCTTCCTGGCGCTGGGCGTCATCGGCCCGATCTTCGACCCGATCTGGAACTGGTGCTTCTACTGCAACTACTACCCCAAGCTGTTGCACTGGCCGGTCAACTGGTGGGACTTCAACACCGCCCCGACAGTCGAGCCGTGGTGGATCATCCTCGGGGCGTACCAGGCCTTCTACCTCGGCCCGGCCCTGCTCGGCTTCGCGATCCACCGGCGCTTCATTGCCGGTCGCGCCCAGGACGGGTCGTTCGTGCGCCGCCACCCGGTGGCCGCTCTGGTGATGACCACATTCGTCGTGGGCGCCGTCATGGACGTGCTCATGGAGATGTGGATGATCAACATCGGCATCTACAAGTACACGCAGATCTGGGGTCCATACCTTTCGATGGGCCGGGGTCATCTGCAAGGCATCGAGATCCTCTGGTGCGCGGTGTGGACGGCGTTCCTCTGCGTCCTGCTGCGCCGTGACGACCGCGGGCGTTCGGGCTCGGCCCGCATTGCCACTGCATGGGGTGTGTTCCGCAACCTGCAGTTCGGCGAGATGGCGACTGCATTCACGCTCGTCTTCGTCGTGATGATGGCTTACGGCGGCACGTTCGTGGCCACGCGGCTGACCGGCGACGCCAAGGTCGTGCCCGGGACCTATCCGTACACGCAGATGGTGCGGACCTACGACCCGGACGGCGCGATGCAGAAGGCCGGCCAACCGGGTCCGTACTACAAGGGCACCTGGGCCTGGAACCCGTGAGCCAACCCGATTGACGAGGACCCCGACCGGTACCGGCTGCTTGCATCGGCGCTCGCGCGGCGCAACCTCCGGGTCGAACGTGCACCGGCAGGCCTACCCAGCCACACCGACGGTCTGACGGTGTACCTCGCGCCTGACGCGGGGCACGAACAGGACCTGGCCGCACTGGTGGTGCAGACGGCGCTGCTGCGCGCCGGGAGCCTCGCGCCTGAGCTGCTCAGTGAACTGACGGGTCGTCAGAGGCGGCGTGCGGTCCCGCGCTATTTGGCCCTGGAAGCTCGGCGCGCGCTCTCGGCGCTCGCCCCGGCCTTCCCCACAATGCCGGTGCTCGCGCAGTTCTGCAGCGGCGCGACCGTGACCGGTTCGCCCCGCGACTCGCTGCGAATGGCGCTGGGCCGCGCGGAAGTACCCCGCCCGCCCGCGGTTTTCGGCGTAATCCGTCCACGGCTCGTACTCGAACTCCTGGGGTCCGAGCCCGATGCCTCGGGTCTTGCCGACCAGGAGACTGAGCGCAGCGAACTCGAGGCCCGCCAGAGCCGCTCCAAGTTGCTGCGACGGCTGGCCAAGGGCACGGACAAGCGCGACGACGACCGCGGTGGAGCGCATTTCTTCATCGGCGAAGGTCGCGTTGCCGAGGGCGCGCGCGCCACCACGCACGTCGTCGTCCTGCCGGCCACGCTGAGTCCCACGGAGGCCGGCCCCGGCGAGGACGCCTCTCGTTACCCGGAGTGGGACGTCCGTCGACAGGAGTACCGACCGCAGTGGTGCACCGTGCGGGAACTGGATCCGCCCGGCGCAGTGCCGGTGGCGTCGGACCGGCCCCGGAGTAGCGAACTGCAGTCCCGGCTGGCCCGACTCGGCGTGGGTCTCGAGCATCGCCGGCGCAGGCCGCAGGGCGATGACATCGATCTCGACGCGGTGGTCGAGGCGCAGGTGCGGATGCGCCGGGGTGAGGCGGCCGACGACGGCCTCTACGTCGAGAACCTCCGCAGCCGCCGCAGTCTCGCGGTGCTGCTGCTCATCGACGTCTCCGGGTCGGCTGCGGAACGCGGCGGTCGGACGCGCAGCGTCCACGAGCACCAGAGCGAGGCGGCCGCCCTCCTGCTCGAGGCGCTGAACAGCCTGGGGGACCGCGTCGCGGCGGCTGCCTTTCGCTCGCACGGCCGCAACAGCGTCGAACTGCTACGGGTAAAGGCTTTCGACGACCTACTGGACGGCCCGGTCTACGCCCGGCTGGCGGGCCTGGCGCCGGGGGGCTACACCCGGCTCGGCGCTGCCATCCGCCACGGGACCCAAGTGCTCGACACCCGAGCCGGCACCGAGCGGCGCCTCCTGGTGGTCCTGTCCGACGGCTTCGCCTACGACGACGGGTACCAGGGCGCCTACGGCGAGGCCGACGCCGCACGCGCACTCGCCGAGGCGCGAGGCCGCGGCGTGGGGTGTCTGTGCATCAGCCTCGGCGCCACCACGGACGCCGGGGACCTGAAGCGGGTGTTCGGCCCGGCGGCGCATGCCGCCGCACGGCAGTTCGAGGATCTGATGCCCGAGATCGGGCGGTTGTTCCGGGCCGCGCTGGCGGCCGCCGATCTACAGCGCCGGGTCGCACAGCGTGGGCGCAGCACCGATTCGGACGAAGGAGTCGCATGACCGATCGGCCCTTCTACATGACGCAGGGCGCTGAGGAGGAAGTTTTCAAATCCGCATACCGGCAAGGGCTCTCGATCCTGCTCAAGGGACCGACCGGCTGCGGGAAGACCCGATTCGTCGAGGCGATGGCCCACGACCTCGGCCGCGAACTGATCACCGTCGCCTGTCACGAAGACCTCACCGCCGCTGATCTGGTGGGGCGCTACCTCCTGCAGGGTGGCGAGACGGTATGGGTCGACGGACCGCTGACCCGAGCGGTCCGTGAGGGCGCCTTCTGTTACCTGGACGAGGTCGTCGAGGCGCGTCAGGACACCGTCGTGGTGCTGCATCCGTTGGCGGATCACCGGCGCCGGCTGCCGATCGAACGGATCGGGGTCACCCTCGACGCCGCGCCGGGATTCTGCCTGGTGATCTCCTACAACCCCGGTTATCAGAGCGTGCTCAAGGATCTCAAGGACTCGACCCGCCAACGCATGGTCGCCATCGAGATGGGCTTCCCGCCCGCCGCCGTCGAGGCCCGGATCGTTGCTCATGAAGCGAGGCTCGACCGGCCGACCGCCGACCTACTGGTCCGCATCGGCGGGGTGATCCGCGAGCTGCGGACCGCCGGGCTGCGCGAGGTTGCCTCCACCCGCGTCCTGATCGCAGCAGGCAAGCTGATCTCCGACGGCGTGCCGGCGCGGACCGCGATCCTCGCTGCCGTGACCGGACCGCTGACCGACGATCACGCGCTCACCCGCGGCCTGGTCGAGCTGGTCGACGCCTACCTTGCCGGAGGCTCCGCGTGACAGGGTGTGCTCGTGGACTCCACTGGCGCGCCGCCCCGCCTCGACCTGCCAACCGTCGGCGCCGCGGCCGACCGGGTGCTGGACCAGGTGGCGAACCTGGTGGGTGGTCTGCCCGACCTGACCACCCCGGCAATCGCCCGGTGGAACGCGGAGCAGACGGCCGCGCACCTGATCGGCGTCTGCTCCGCCTACCTCGAGATCGCTCGCGGTGAGGGGTCGCCCTACACCGACCTGAACCGGGTCGCGCAGATCAATGAACAACGGATGGCCACGATCACCGCGCGTAAGCCGTCCGAACTCGCCGACCGGCTTCAGTCGTTGCGCCCCGAGCTCGCGGCGGTGGTGGATCAGCCGGACGGCGAAGTGCCGGGCCACGCCGGGGAACCGCTGCTTCGGTCGAGCGCCGCGGCGCGGATCCTCGGGGAAGCGCTGGTGCACGGTTGGGACATAGCGCGGGGCGCCGGCCGCCCCTGGCCGATGGAACCCTCCGACGCCGCGCTGGTCTTCCGGTCCTTCCTTCCGTTCCTGCCACTGTTCGTCGACCCCGTGACGACCCGGGGGGTGACCGCCCGGTTCGACGTCCGACTGCGCAAGTTCCCCGAGGCGCGCGCGGTATTCGCCTTCCAGGACGGCGTTCTGACGGTGGAGGGCGAGCCGCAGGGGCCGGTCGACTGTTTCCTCAGCGGCGCCCCGGCGCCGCTGATCCTGGTGGTGCATCGCCGAGTCGGTCTGGCCGGCCCCATCCTCCGCGGCCAGATGGCCGCCTGGGGCCGCAAGCCGTGGCTCGGCCTGCGACTGGTCAAGTTCTTCGACCCGCCCTGACGCCGTGCACCGGCCGCACGGTGGTCAGCCGGGCGCCGGCGCGTGGGTGATCAGGTCACGGCTCCCGAAGCGTGCGGTGGTCGCGACGAACAGTCCGCGCTGGGGCAACCAGAGATCGCCGAAGCGGGCCTGGGTGGGCAAGGGCGCAGGTTTGCCGATGTCCTTGCCTCGGATGACTGCCCGGCTCGCCCGCACTGTCCAGAGCAGTTGCGGTCGGATCTGGAAGTGCTGCCCGCTGGGCACAGTGCCGTGCAACCGCATCCGGCCCGCACCGAGCATGGGACCGGCGAGTTGCCCGAGGACCGTCAGGACCGCGTTGTTGCGCCATGCCGCGTCGGGGAGCAGTCGACTCCCCCGGTTCAACACCCGCGTGGCGGAACTCGAGCCCAGTTCCAGTTCCCAGCTCAGCCAGTCGTCCACCGCCACCCGCATCGAATGCGATCCGGTCCAGTTCACGACGATGGAACTGGTCTGCGTGCCCACCTCGCCGGTCGCGAGGTATCGCCCGCAACTGCGCTCCGGTGGGGAATCCGCGTAGATGGTCCAGGCGCCGTCCGGAGTCCGGTGCCACACGGTCAGGTAGCCGGCACCGATCGAGGTCGCCGGGAAATGCCGGAAGGCCAGGTAATTCCCGCCCGCGAAGGGCAGGCCCATGACGGCGTAGCCGGCGAAACGCTCGCCCGCGCCGCCGGGAAGTTCGCCCGCCCGAATCGTTGCTTGCGCGATCTCGCGTGGTTGGCATCCCGACGGGCGGGTGCGGAGGATTGTCATGGGCCATGTCTACGGCCCGCCCGCCTTGGCCGGCATCGGGCGTTCCCCCGAGGTTTCGGTCAACCGAGGTTGTCCGGCCCCAGTAGCCCGTGGCGCATCGCGACCATGGAAACCGCGCCCCGGGTGGAGACACCGAGCTTTCGGTAGATGTGCTCGACATGCGACCCGACGGTCTTCGGGGAGATCGACAACTCACTCGCGATGGCCCGATTGGTGCATCCACGGCTGAGCAGGATCAGCACTTCGACCTCGCGGGGGGTGAGACCCGCCGGTGGCGCAGGGCGGCGGCGCACGCGATGACCAGCGGCCGCCAACACGGCCGCGACCGCTTCGCCGTCGAGGCGACCGGCACCGGCCTGTCCTTGCAGAACCTCCGCGCGGGCGGCAGCCGGGAGCGGGCGGCGATGCGGGCGGGATTCGGTCATCGCGTGGTAGACGTCGGCGGCGGCGAGAATCCGGGCCGTCATCGGCAACGCCTCGGCGTGCAGGCCGTGCGGGTAACCCGAGCCGTCCAGTCGCTCGTGGTGCAGTCGGGCCAGGGCACCGACCTCGGCGAGCGCTGCAGGTCGGGCCAGGATGCGCTGCGTCAGGTAAGGGTGGGTGCGCACCCGTTCCCACTCACCGACATTCCAGTCCGTGGGTTTGTCCCACACCGCGGCCGGAACTCCGATGCTGCCGAGATCGTGCACTAGCCTCGAAATTGCAGGTGTCTGGCGGGCTGACTGGTTGGGACGGCTTCGCGATGGTGTGGTCGCCGGGGCGTGATCGGTCCCCGGCGCTGTGCCGGTTCTCCGTTCCTCGGTCGCTGTGGACAGTGACGGTAAGTCAG